>NZ_CDLUDY010000093.1:0-8275 GCF_975968855.1 Petrachloros mirabilis | reverse complement strand
TCGGCTGCTGGCGATACCGCCAAGACTTCAGGCACGTAAGCTTGTGTAGCGGAAATTCCGGAGAAACGCCGGCGATCATGGAACGGGCGGGCACCTCTCCCTCAGCCAGTGGGAGAGGTCCCGGTCAATCATGTTCTGAAGTCGCACTATTTCGTCGCGATAGCGCTCGGTCAACTCAGCTCGCAACCGATCGTCCAGGTGCGGTCTGTGGAGATCCCGGGTGATCCGTGCGTAGGCCAGATCGCGTAGGGATGTCGGGAGGAAGCGCCGAAGTTCTCTTCTCAGCCGATAGGAGTTCTTCCAGAGGAGGGCCACCAACGGATTCCGAATCTCGCCCGATTGATTATATCGCCTGGCAACATCCGGCACGAAGTCCGGATCCACGTCCAGGAATGCAAAGAGATCTGCCATCAGGGCGGCAGGGGCCTGGACGAGATCTTCGTAGAGATATACCCGGATCTGTGTGGACAAGAATTGTTGATAATAGGGTGTAAGCTTTTCCGCATAGCACCCGGCAGAGAAGAGGCATTGGAGAACCCAGCCCTCTTCGACCCGGCGTGCATCGTCGTCAAGGGCCTCTCGAAAGTCCGCGCAGGGTTCCCAGCCTTCACGACGGTGCGCTACGAAGCTGGCGAAGGCACGATCCACGGGGTGTCGCAGGATTGCGACCATCTTCGCGCCGGGATTCTCATGCTGGATTCGTTCTGCACTCCCCGCCGTTGAAAGGTACAGCGGAGAGACTTCGCCGATCGCCCTGGCGTTGCCGGCATTCTCGAAAAGCGCTCCATATGCAGAGCGACTAACGACAGAGTGGTCAGAAAGCCACTGGGCTGCAGGTCCCCGCAGATGCGCAGTCGAACCGTCAAACGCATAGAAGTTGGGCTCCTTGACAGGGCACATGTATATCTCGGGATGTTGCCCCAGGTAGTGGTGAAGTGAGGTCGTGCCCGAACGCGCTGCGCCGATCACATAGAAATTCGCGCGTGTCATGGCTGGGAATTCCCCTCATTTCTTCTCAAGTTCAGCAGGAAGTCCACTCGCAGTTTTCTGTAAGCCTTTCTGGCTTGGTGGAAGGCCCTGGGAGAGATCTTCTTTATCAAGATGCCGATCGCTCTCATAACCCTTTCTCGGGCTGTCAATTTCAGCAGCTTTCCTCTTTCATGAAACTCGATCAGTTCTTGAGGCTTGAGAAGGTCTATGAACAGAGGAATGTTCGGAATTTGATCCAGTCTCCGACTCAATTCGGAATCGTAAGGCTCGTACCAGGAAAAATCTCTTCGAAGGATATTGCGTTGTCTAGCAATCGTTTCCAATCGAGAGCCCGGGAAAATCATTGTCGGCTGAAACGTACTGATTCTCACAACCGGATACTTCTTCAGTTCTTGGATCAATTCAAAGGTATGGTTGACATCGGCCCTTGTCTCGCCGGGGTGGGAAAACATGAAGAAACAGGTGACATAGATCCCTAGTTCATTGCATCTATTGCAGAAATTCAGTACCTTCTCGGCGGTAATTCCCTTGGAAATCCTCGCGAGAATCCTATCGGATCCCGATTCCACGCCCACGGAAAGCGACACACAACCTGCTTCCCGCATTGTCTCCAGAATACCCAAAGGCACGTCCACTCTGCTTTCGCACCACCATTTGATGCGCATGTTTCTTGAAATGATTTCCCGGCAGATCTTCCCGACATGATCCATGTTGCCGGTAAATGTATGATCAACAAAGTTGAAACCTTCTATGTTGAAACGGTTTCTGAAATGAGCGATCTCATCAACGAACTTCCCGCTGTCCTTCAAATGGTAACCCTTGATCACCCTCGAACAGAAGACACATGCGGCGGGACAACCCAAGGAAGAGTAAAGCCCTGTTGCCCGAACGTATTTAGGATAGTTCGCGAGCCGCTCAGGGTAATCATCCATGGAGAACCTAGTATAAATCGGGATTTCGTCAATATCTACCCGGAACGGCCTTTCCGGATTCTCGATCACCTTGCCTCTGGCGCGATAGGCAATGGAAGGCACCTCTTCAAGAGACTGCTTTCGATCCATCGCTTTTGCTACGCCTGCAAGGGATGATAGACCCATCCCCCTGACGACGATATCGATCTCCTCGACCCTCTTCAGCGTATCCTTGGCGCAGTGGGAAAAATGCCAGCCACCTACAACGATGCAAGACAAAGGATGTGTTTGTTTGATGGTCCTGGCCATTTCGGCTACAGCAAAGCGTGCGGCTGTAAATCCGGTGATGCCGAACAGCGCGGAGTCGTTGCCTCTGATCAGTTTCGTCAGAGGCACGCCTTTGTTCTTTCGTATTCTCAGGTCCAGCACTTCGACTTCGAAGCCGAACGTTTCCAGATGGGATGCAAGCAGATGAAGGCCTAGGGGACGCAAGAGGCCCGACGAATAGGCAATGTCATAGGGATTCTCGGGTTGAATCAACGTGATCTTCACCGGATCATGTCCTTCGACGAGCCTCCGAGACATCACCTGCCGAAGACAGCCGGTTCAAAGATGTGGGAAACGTTCTGCTCGGCATCGGCATAACACCGCGGGCAATCCGCGCACTTGGTCGACTTTTCGCCGCCGGCGAAGTCTCTTCGAAGCCGGTTATAGGACGTACCGAACCATATCTTCCTGAATCCAGTCCGCCCGTTTTCAAAGACATTTCCCAGCGGCGGTTCGCGGCTGGTATAGTATTCGCAGGAATAGACAGCGCCATTGTGATAAATGAACGGATGGTTCCACAATCGTTTGCAGCGGTTCTTCTTCTCTACCATTTCGCCATCCATGTTGAACTCGGCTCTGCAGTATTCAGGATTATGGGGAAGCCTTCTCTTCCACTCACCCCTGTCGCTGTTGATGGGACTCATGGTAATCAGAGAAAAGTAGTCGACTCCCGTTTCTTTAGCAAACGTCTTCATTCGATCGATCTGATTCTCGTTGTCCCGGCTCACCAGCATGCGCAGGTTGATATAGGGACGGGAAACCTGTGCCTGCTCTTTCTGCTTCACCAGCGCGCGTAACCCCTTTACGGCCCTGTCAAAATCACCACCGGCTCGATACGTTTCGTAAGTCTTGCTGTCAAGGCCGTCAAGGGCAAAGATGAGGTAATCCAGCCCCGAATCCAGCAGCTCGGCGATGTTATCCCCTTGCTCAAGAAAATGGCCATTGGTGCTCGTGATGACTCTTATTCCCTTGCTCCTTGCGTATTTTATCATGGAAAAGATGTTCCTGTTCATGAAGGGCTCTCCCCACCCCCAGAGCTGAATAAGGATGAGGTAATCACCGATCTCATCCATGATCCTCCTGAAGTTCTCCAGGCTCAGTTCGCCCTGCGGTCTGTCTCTGTCGGTGACGACATTGCATAGTGGGCACTTCAGATTGCATTTGGTTGTAGGCTCGATCTGCAGGTGCGTCGGATAAGCCCAGGCTTTCTGCGTCTTCAGGAGGGACGTCAGTTCCGCTGTCAGCCAGTTGAAAAGGCGTTTTCGAGTCACTCTGTCGATGGTAAATTCCATCTTGTCAAAGGTGAAATCCAGTCGCCGGGTTGCAAGCGTTGTTAGCGTCTTCCCTATTCTGTTCACCGTTTGTCCTCGTCTTGAATGGTTTCGAAGCTGCGCCTGCACCTGAACCAGGTAGGCGACACATTCACCGAAGGACCACGAGCAAACACCCAGAAGCAGGATGGGCGTTGATTTCAAGAATCTTGAGAAATAGGTGCGGTTCCGGATGTTGCGAAGTGCAATTCTCGAAAAAAGCACGGTGGGCAGCAGAAAAGAGCCGGCTGCATAGAGGACCTGTTGCGCGCGCGTAAACCTTCCGCACCTGACGCGGCCGAAGGAGCGGCCATGATGGAATTCGTGCCGGATGAATTTGCGAAAGTCGTTCAGGCTCGAGTGGCTGACACAGATCCGAGGTACAAACAAAACAGGGTAGCCCCGTTCCTGAGCCCGCCACTGAAACTCTGTGTCCGAGCAGTAGGTTCCCTCGATAAACGGCCCCAACTCTTCAAAGACCTTTCGTTTGTAGGACATGTTTGCGCCCGGGACATCGGCAACAGGATTTACTTCTGAATGGGGCATCCACCGGCTGAACTCAGTGAAGTAGGCAGCCCACCCCACCACATTGCACACCTCGTCGTTCGCAACGCTGCCCCCGATGATGAGGTATTCCGACTTGTGCGCTTGCAGGATCCGGTCCACCCAGTCCTCGTCGACAGTACAGTCGGCGTCGGTGAGAGCGAGGACATCTGCTCTTGCATGTGCCGTGCCGATGTTGCGCGCGTCGCCACAGAATTTTCGCTCGGTCAGGGTGACCAGCCGTACCTTCGGAAACCGTTCCGCCACAAGCTCGGCTGTGCCGTCAGTTGACGAATCAACCAATATGATTTCGAATTCGTGGCTCGTCTGCTGTCCATGCAAGGCTTCGAGGCAAGGCGTGATCGTCTCCCTGGCGTTGTAAGAGGTGATCACGACCGAAAGTTCCGGCTTGCCGGCGTCATACATCCAGGAAATCCCCGCTTTTCACTTTCTTGAAAAGACGTGTGCCCCGGAACATGTTTCGTGCTTGATTGTATTTCACTCGAAGTGCGTAGAAGCTGCCACGCACGACGAACTGAGGCAAGTGAACGAGGAAGTAGTACGGCAGAAAAACAAGCAGCTGAATCCGCCTGGCGTTCAGACATTCAAAAAGGAACAGGTTTCTGAGCAGCAACCATGCGCGCCGCAGCAGGTAGCAGTCCATGGTCGCGGCATCCTTGTGCAGAACCTTTGCGTTCTTCATAATGACAACCCTGAAGTTGGCCCGCCGTGCTCTCACGTTGAAATCCGTTTCCTCAAAGTAGACATTGTAAATAGGCCTGAAGAGGCCTATCCTATCGAACACCGACGCCTTGATGAGAGAGGAACAACCAAGAACGGAATCGACATCGCAGGCCGTATCCTCCTGATTCACAAAAACGTCGCGGCTGCTTCTCAGTCGTTTCATCCGGCCGGTCCAGAAATCTATCGAGTAGCCGACGTTGGTCACTCTGTCCGGGTCGTTGTACGAGTAAATTGCCGGCGCGATGACACCGATGGAATCGTCGCTCTGCCCGGCATTCACCAATTCGCGAAGGGTATCCGGAAAGACCACCACGTCGTTGTTGAAAATCCACAGGTATCGGGCAGCTGATGCCAGACCGTATTGAATCCCCTGGTTGACGGCTCTCGCATATCCGAGGTTCTTCTTGTTCTCCAGAAGCACACAGTGTGGATACAGGCTGGTTACCGCCTGCTGCGATCCGTCGCGCGACGCATTGTCGACCAGTACGATCTTCAGCTTGCTGTCGGGGTAGTCCAACGCCTCAATAGACGCGAGGCATTCAAGGAGGTGCTCCTTGCCGTTCCAGTTGACGATTACGGCCACCACGGAGGGCAGACTGGCGTCTTTCGGCACACCTTGTTGCCGTTCTTCAGTTTCCGTATTCAGGTTCACAGGTGGAAGTCCCCTTGTTTCCCTGCGAATTCCCTGGATTGTGAATTCGGTGTAGAGCGTATCACATGTTGCCCGGGATTTGAAATCCATTCCGATTCGGGCCGTGCAACTTCAAAGTGTCTTGCAGAACTGCTTGCGTCGGCTTTGTAGCCCCGGAAGGACGACACATATCCGCGAAGGGCAGTGCCCACGCCAGCCCATCTCCCTAGATGGCGGAAGCGTTGCGGCGTTCCTTCTGCATTTCTTCTGCACTCGTAACAGTCCATATATCACCCCGTGTGCCCACGTATGAAAGACAAACGGTGATTTAATGTAAGCTTATGAAATTGATTGCCCCAACTGGTTAGGAGGTGTTTGCCATTTCTCTCCTTATCTACACGTACCTCACAGCGAGCCCGAATCGTTACCATGTCGTGACGAAACACAGAGACAAGTCAGTCGCAGGCCCTGCCCTTCTAGAGACTGCGACACGTCGTGTCTCAGCCTGATTGATCTGTTGAATCAGTCGCTTGGTTTGGTCCGACCCCTGTTACCAACACTGCTCCTCGAAATGCGGTGCCAGGGCCACTCCGGAACATTTGCATTTCAACATCAATTCCGTAATCTTTGCGATTCGCAAAGCAGCTTCTTC
Organism: Petrachloros mirabilis; assembly: GCF_975968855.1. Taxonomy (NCBI): domain Bacteria; kingdom Bacillati; phylum Cyanobacteriota; class Cyanophyceae; order Synechococcales; family Petrachlorosaceae; genus Petrachloros; species Petrachloros mirabilis. Next base: position 2,167 of record NZ_CDLUDY010000093.1, on the reverse strand, counting down.
AGGGCTCACGCCGATGCGCCTGTTGATACTGCATAGAGCGGTCGTGTTGGCGTGTTCGATCGTGTCCCAGCGCGATTCCCCAAGAGGGGAGTAGCCATACGTGACGTAAGCGGACAGGTTGCTGGTCCCCGTCCCGGGACGCTCTCCGATCAGATGCACAACCACCTGCACGGTGAGAATTCTACCGATATGGTAGGCAGCCCGCACCCGCCCGTTTCGGACATAGATGTCTTTACCGAACGAAATGCCAAGAGCCTGAAAATGTCGTTTCAGGGCTGGGAGCAGATACGGTAGATTTTCGTTTGCGGCATCCGCATTGAGTCCATCCGAAATCACGATCTGAACGGTTGGTGATGTCCCCGTGTAGAGGGACTTTATGGTGCTTATCTGTTCTGGGACTATCTTCTCGCCTGTGGGCGGATTCGCTATATAGTCATCCCGATTCCTTGATAAGGTATGCACGAGAAAATGGGGCTGCTGTGAGACCTCCATTGTGCTCGGGAGGATCTCCCGGTAAAGTGACCTTCGGGCATGCTCGAAGACATCGTTCAGTCGCTTTTGCAGGTGGGGTGGGGGAGCAAAGTCGTTTTCGTACCCGTATCCGATGTCCATACCACGCTCCTGCAGTCTACGAACCGTCCTGCCGATTTCGTCCGGGTGCTCACCGTAGCTTCGAGCCACCGGTATCAGGTCACCAGCCCCTTCCGTCAGCCTGCCATCAGTGCGCATGATTCCGAGATCAGTAAGCTTTCGCCTCATAGGCCGCCCGACGGACTTGCCAAGAGCATTCCTCAATCTCGGATGGCTGCGGAAATCTGTGGTCAAATACCCCAGCATGGCGTCGGACTTGCCGGCAACGGCCATCAGGTAAGCAGGGGCCGCCTGCGCCACGCGGCGCGTGATTGCGTCGAGCTCGCCAGGGGCTATCCCCATGTGATAGGTGCTGCAAACATCGAGTCCCATGGCGAAGCCGTGGAGCTTGCCCATGAACAGGTCTTCAAGGCAGGCTCTAACCAATTGTGGACCCGTCCGAAAGACCTCCGGCCCGATGAAGCCGGCCACATCATTGACGATTGTCCATTTCCCGAGCGTCCTTTTCAGAAATCTTGCCAAACCGTACGTGCGGGATTCGAGCGTAACCATGTCGATCCCGCCGTCCGCCCCGTTGGTGAATTCCGATCCCTGACCGGTTTCAAAGTAGAGTCCCTCAAAGGGCTCCAAATACCCTGCAAGGTCATCCACGTCGCAGTCGATCATCCCGTGCAGACCCCTGGAGGTTCCTGCCAAGCTCTGAAACGCCACGTCGACCCTCGCACCTCTCGTCCGTGCCTCATTCTGCTTCTTGATGTCCGTGAGAACGCTCCAACGTGTCGGCAGTTCGAGGCGTTCGACGATCGTGGCAAGAAGATTCTCTAACTCGATAACTTCGTGCAAAGCGTCGTTTGCTGGGTTGACACCTATGATCACATCCCCACAGCCATAGGAAATCCCTTCGAAAATGGAATAGAGAATCTCATCCGGATCATCCGTGGGGCTGTTCGGCTGGATTCTGGAGCCAAAACGCCCATACGACCCGACCGATCCAGGGCCGTTCAAAGGATTGTAGATGTTTGCGCACACAGCGCTGAGCTGTTCGTCTGTCATTGTCTTTGCCACTGCCGCGATCATCTCGCTGGTCATAGCGGAACCTAATGTGCGGACCGTTGCCGGTTCAAGGTCGCGCAGAATGTTCTCGCGTATTTCCCCTACCGATTTCTTCCTGATCCGCTGGAATACCTCGGCCGACTCCCGATCCGAGACGAAGAGGGTCCTGAGGCGTTGGCCTAACTGATCTTCGAGCACATCGCAGGAGAAGATGTCTTCAAGTCGAACCCTGGACAATGTACGCCTCGCATCTGCCCGAACCGTCTCATCGGGCGCCCCTACGCCGATGGCAAGGTCGCCTTCCTTGAATTCATTAGCATTGCCCAGGAGTTGGACGAGTTCTTCCTTCTTCAAAACTCCTCCAAGAAATCGATCTTCTTTATTTCAGGGCATTGTCTCACGATCGCCTCTTCTCCTCAACGTGGCTATCTCCCTTGAACGATTGAAGTTAGTGGAAGTCATGAGATCGCCGCCCTACAATGCTCTCGGCATTTCTGCTATGATTGGATATCAGTATTGGTGC
>NZ_CDLUDY010000092.1:0-4366 GCF_975968855.1 Petrachloros mirabilis | reverse complement strand
TGGCGATCTTTTTGCTGTGGCAATGCGCCTTCATCGTCGGGCCCGACGAGGAAGGCGTCGTAAAACGGTTCGGCACTCCTGTCCGCACAGTCGGTCCTGGGCCTCATCTTAAAATCCCAATACTCGAAAGCGTCCTTCAACCAAAAGTGGCGAAGCTTCACCGCATCGAAGTCGGATTCCGGACGGATCGCCAGGGCCGCCAGCAAATGGTTCCCAACGAAGCATTGATGCTGACCGGCGATATGAACATCCTCGCAATCGAATTCATCATCCAATACAAGATCAAAGAAGCGATAAATTACCTCTTCAATGTCGCCGACGTGCACGAAACCATCGGCAAAGCGGCTGAGGCGGCCATGCGTGAAGTCGTCGGGAAAAGCAAGATCGACGAAGCGTTGACGACCGGCAAGGCCCAAATTCAGCAGGACACAATGACCTTGCTCCAATCCATCTTGGACCAATACCAAGCCGGTGTGCAGGTCGCAGCAGTCCAATTGCAGGACGTCGATCCGCCGGAAGCCGTCGCCGCGGCGTTCAAGGACGTCACGAACGCCAAAGAAGACCGCGAAAAGCTGATCAACCAATCGCAGGGCTATCGCAACGACATTATTCCTAAAGCCAAGGGTGAGGCAGCTCAAATCGTAAACCAAGCCAAAGGCTTCGCACAAGCAAGACTGAATCGTGCGCAAGGTGAAGCGAACCGGTTCCTCGCCACGCTGAAAGAATACAAGCAGGCCCCCGACATCATTAGCAAGCGGATCTATATCGAAACGTTGGAGGAGATCCTCCCGAATGTGGAGAAAGTGATCATCGACGGGAAGGGTGGTGAGCGGCTCCTCCCCTATCTTCCGCTCGATCGAAAAGGCCATTCGGCTCCGAAATCTGCAGAAGGACCTCAGTCATGACGAAACAAGGCCTGATTATAGCAGTGGTCATCGTGGCCATCGGCCTGTTCATCCTCGGAGCCTCACCGTTGTTTGTTGTCGACGTGACCCAAACCGCAATCGTGGTGGAACTCGGCAAGCCAAAACGAACAGTCACAGAACCAGGATTATACCTGAAAGTGCCGTTCGTGCAGGAAGTCACCTACTTTGACAAGCGCCTCTTGGATTACGACTCTGATGCGCAAGACGTGATTACACAGGACAAGAAGACGCTCCTTCTGGATAACTTCGCCAAATGGCGCATTGTTGATCCGCTCAAGGTATATCAAGCCTTTCATAGCCAGCGAGGCGCTTTGCAGCGGCTCCACGACATAATCTACTCGGAGCTTCGCGTCGAACTGGGCCGCCACGATCTTTTGGAGATTGTCTCGATGACCCGTGCGCAACTTATGCGGGTCGTCACGGAGCGGGCAAATGAAAAAGCCTCTGCCTATGGAATTGAAATCCAGGATGTACGAATCAAACGTGCCGATCTTCCCGAGCAGAACGAAAAAGCCGTATTCGCCAGGATGCAGGCAGAGCGAGAAAGACAGGCTAAACAGTACCGAGCCGAGGGAGCGGAAGAAGCACAGAAAATCAGGTCTGACGCCGAAAAGGACAAAGAAATTATCTTGGCGGAGGCCTATAAGGAGTCGGAGGAGCTTCGAGGTGCCGGTGATGCCAAGGCCTTTCGAATCTATGCGGATGCCTATCGACAGGATCCCCGCTTCTTCGAGTTCACCCGGTCGATGGAAGCCTACAAGAAGTCATTTAATGAGAAATCCACCTTGGTCATGAGTCCGGATTCCGAATTCTTCCGCTACCTCAAGAAGCGCTAACGCTTCCGCTATGACAACCCGACAATGTGCCCCGTGGCCGGATCGATATCGACACGTTCACCGGCCGGCTTCTTCGGTAAGCCCGGCATGAGCTGAATCCCCGAACAGACCGCCGTAAGGAAACAGGCGCCCGCGAGCAGGCGCACTTCTTTGACCGGAAGCGAAAATCCAGTTGGACGGCCCTTCAGCGTCGGGTCGTGAGAGAGCGACAAGGGGGTCTTGGCCATACAGATCGGCAGCTCGCCGTAGCCCAAGCGTTCAATTACCTCGATCTGTTGTTGAGCCGGATCTTCGAACGAAACGGAAGCCGCCCCATAGATTTCCAGGGCAATCGTTTCGATCTTCTTCCGGATAGGCCACCCTGCCTCGTAAAGGTGTGTGAACGCTGAAGGCAAGGCCGCCGCACGGGTGACGGCGCATGCCAGTTCCTCCGAGCCCCTTCCGCCGTCGGTATGATGGGTAGAGATGGCGGCCTCTGCTGCTCCAACTTTTTTCGCCTGCTGGCAGACCCATTCGAGTTCCGATATTGGATCGTCTTTGAAGGCATTGACCGCTACGACAACGGGAACCCCGTGAGCCTTCACGTTTTCTATGTGCTTTTCGAGATTGGCAAACCCTCGAGCAAGGGCTTCTTGGTTGGGCCCCGTGAGAGTGGCGGGCAGTGGGGTCCCTACGTTGACCATCCCTCCTCCCCCGTGAAGCTTCAGGGCTCGTAATGTCGCCACGATGACTGCTGCTGCAGGCCTGAAACCGGAGAGGCGGCACTTGATATTGAAAAACTTTTCCGCACCAAGGTCGCTGCCAAACCCTGCTTCCGTCACGACGTAGTCCGCACAGCGAAGCGCTATCTCGTCTGACAGAATGGAACAGTTTCCATGGGCAATGTTGCCGAACGGACCGGTGTGAACAAATGCTGGGGTCCCCTCAAGCGTTTGGACGAGGTTAGGAAGCAGCGCATCTTTCAGGAGTACTGCCATGGATCCCGCAACGCCGAACAACTCAGCATTCACACTCTTGCCACCCTTTGTCATTCCCACAACAATCCGTCCGAGCCGTTTTCTTAAATCACCTTGACCGGATGCCAAAGCCAAAATGGCCATCACCTCGGATGCTTCCGTAATCACAAATTGCCCGTAGCGTTTCCCTATCCCCTCTCCTAGCGTCACATGTCTCAGCATGCGATCGCTGACGCCAACGGCGCGAGGCCATGAGATTCTCGTCGGATCGACCTCTAGCGCATTCCCGTGAAATAGATGGTTATCGACAAATGCTGAAAGGAGGTTATGACTGGCAGCGACGGCATGGGCATCGCCTGTGAGATGTAGATTGATATCCTCCATCGGAATCACCTGCGCTCGGCCACCTCCCGTCCCTCCCCCTTTTATCCCGAACACGGGACCAAGAGAAGGTTGTCGAAGTGTCACAACAGCACGGTGGCCGAGACGACAGAGTCCCATCGTCAATCCAATAGCGGTAGTCGTCTTCCCCTCGCCTAACGGAGTCGGATTGATCGCCGTGACTAAGATATATCGACCTTGCGGTCTACGTTTGAGGCGCTCCAAAGCGTTGAGAGAAACTTTTCCTTTAAACCGTCCGTACGGGAGGAGTTCATCTGGAGAGAGGCCAAGTTGCTTTCCTATTTCTTGAATGGGAAGCGGCTTGCATGACCTAGCTATGTCAATATCCGTCATCAGTTCAACCGGAGCAGTTCAATAAAATTATGACTGCAGAATATATCATGCTCAGACTCCCGATGATCCGATGCTTAACAACAAAAGAGGCGCGCTACGATGTGATTCGTAGCGCGCCTCCCATGCAAACACAAATGATTTATAGTCTAGTCCAAAATAAACTTGGTGGGATCCAAAGTTTGGCCCTTTACCTTGACCATGTAGTGAAGATGGGGACCAGTGGCAAGTCCGGTGCTTCCAACGAGCCCAACGACGTCACCGCGTTTTACTCGTTGTCCTTCCTTGACCAACGCTTTAGCTAGGTGACCGTAGAGGGTCTCCATACCGTACCCGTGGTCGAGCTTCACAAGATTGCCCAGCTTTGGGTCAAATCCTACCACCGTCACGCGGCCTTGGGCCGGGGCCTGAACCGGAGCATTCGCTGCAGCTCCGATATCCAATCCGTCATGCCAAGCCGGTTTCTCCGTGAACGGGGACACTCTCGGTCCAAAACCTGATGTAACCCAACCCTTCACAGGCCATATCGACGGAGTTGCAGCCCAACGTGACGACTTTTGCTCTGCAACAGCATAAAGCTCTTGGAGGGTCTTTTCCTGCGAATCGGCTTCCTTCGTCAACCAGTCAATGCCTTCTTTTACTGCAGCGACAAGTTTCTGGTCGTCGACTGCCTCCAACTGCTGAGAATTTACTAGAGGCTCCTGCGTTCCAAGACTTGACTGCGAAGGTTTATCTGCGGTCTGTTGACTCTTATCCGTATGGATTACGGTGCTCCCTTCCGGGAGCGGAGTTTCTTCTCCACCTCGTCCATTGACTTGATCCCCGGGCTTGGGAATCTCGATTCCCAGCATAATTCGCAAACGCTGATTGACTTCATTCATACTCGTCAGGCGCTTTTTGAGGTCATCAATGGCGG
>NZ_CDLUDY010000091.1:0-4244 GCF_975968855.1 Petrachloros mirabilis | reverse complement strand
GGTCCGCATTGATGATTAGTTCGAAAAGAAAATCCGTTCGAGGTCGTTCCAAAAAGCGAAGATCATCACGCTGACCAACAAGACGAGACCGACTTGCTGGGCCATTTCGCGCTGCCGTTCGCCCAACGGTTTGCGCAGGATGCCTTCGATAAGGAAGAAAAGCAAGTGTCCCCCATCGAGGATGGGGATCGGCAAGAGGTTCAACACACCGAGGTTGATGCTGAGCAACGCGATGAGAAAGACCACATTCGAGGGACCTTGTTCTGCAGCTTCCCCAGAAATCTTCGCGATCGTGAGGGGACCTCCAATATTCTTGCTCGAAATGTCGCCCACGATCATTTTGTAAATCCCGATCGTCGTGAGCTCGGTCCAACTCCACGTGGCTTCCAGGCCGTTGTAGATGGCTAGAAGGGGATTGGTGGATTTCATCAGTGAGCGGTCAGGTCCTGCAATGCCAATTTTCCCTACTTGAACGGACTCCCCGTTCACGGTCGCAGTTTCCGAGGCCGGTGTAACGGTGAGCGACACTCGTTTGCCGTGGCGAAGGACATCGACCTGCAACGGTTTCCCCGGACTTTGCTTCACCAGGCCTGTCATCTGTTTCCAGGTATGAATGGGATTGCCTTCGATCGAAAGAATCCGGTCTCCCGATTGGAATCCCGCTGCGGCGGCAGGTCTTCCGGGCAAGACCTCGTTCACGATGGGTGGGATTTCCTCGATCCCCAGATAATATCCGGTCTCATCCGTTTTTGATCCCTGGTCTGTCGTCAGAGTCGGTGTGACAGTAACGGTCAGGATTTGCCCATCGCGCAAGACCTCGAGAGTTAGAGAGGCGCCGTTACCCTTTGCTGCTGCGTCAAGGAGTTCGATGCGGGTGGCGATAGGACGTCCGTCAATCTTCTTGATTTGATCGCCGACCATCAGGCCGGCTTTTGCCGCGGGAGAGTCGGCCGCAACGGCTTCGACGACGGGCGCGATGTCTTTGAACGTTGGAACAGGGAGTGCGTATCCGGTCGCCAGCCATGCTGAAAAGATCACGTAAGCCAAGATGAAGTTGAAGCCTGGACCGGCAGCGACTATCAGAACTTTGCCCCAGAGTCCCTGATGGACAAAGGAACGTTTCCGCTCTTCGGCGGTGATGGCTTCTGTTTCTTCTTCCCCGAACAGTTTGACGTAACCGCCTAGGGGGACGGCTGAGAGGAGGTATTCGGTTTCACCGATCTGTCGGCCGAATATTTTTGGGCCGAAGCCCAGAGAAAACTTGATGACTTTGACTCCCACCCAGCGTGCGGCGAGAAAATGGCCGAGTTCGTGAAAGGCGACAAGAATGCCGAGAACGACAAGAAACCACCACGCTTTCTGCAGGAGGAGCCATAGGGCATCGGGAGACCAGGTGAATGCAAATGCGAAAGTGGTCATGGGTACTCAATCGTAAAAGTGATGTAAATGAATCGACTCATTGTTCATTATGCTGGCCCGTCGGAGGGTCATTTTGCAAGAGCATGGACGAACGATTCAGCTTTGCTTCTCGCCCAGCGATCGGCTTCGAGCGTAACGTCTATACTATCAACATCTTGCGAGCAGTGCGCTTCCATAGTACTACGTATGATATCAGAAATGTCATTGAAACGGATTCCCCCCTGAAGGAACGCATCGACGGCCACTTCGTTGGCAGCATTCATGGCAGTGGGCATCGTTCCGCCGATTCGGAGTGATTCGTACCCAAGGCCCAGGCAGGGGAACCGCTCGTGGTCCGGCTTACAGAAGGTCAGTTTGCCTACTTCCGTGAGGTCCAACGACGGGAGGTCCAGCGGGAGGCGGTTCGGGTAGCGCATGGCATAGGAAATCGGGGTTCGCATGTCGGGGAGACCGAGTTGGGCGATCATCGAACGATCTTCATATTCTACGAGCGAATGGATGATGCTCTCGCGATGAATCATGACGTCGATCCGCGATTCCGGGATGTCGAATAACCAACGGGCTTCGACAACCTCAAGCCCTTTGTTCATCAGTGTGGCAGAGTCGATGGTGATTTTGGCTCCCATCTTCCAGTTCGGGTGCTGAAGCGCGCGTTCGGGTGTGACGTCTTGCAATTGCTTTTTGGTCAGTGTCCAGAGCGCGCCTCCGGATGCGGTCAAGATCAAGCGACGGACGTCCTTGATCCGGTGGCCCTCAAGCGATTGAAAGATGGCACTATGCTCACTGTCGACGGGGAAAATTCTGACCCCATGGCGGCGTGCTTCCTCCTGCATCAGCTTTCCTGCCATCACCATTGGCTCCTTGTTGGCCAAGGCGATATGTTTTTTGCTCCGGATAGCCGACAGGGTAGGAAGGAGACCGGCTCCGCCCACGATGGCTGAGACGACCAACTCCGCGTCGGAAAGGGATGCAACAGCGACCAGGCCTGCCTGTCCGGACAGGACCTGAACGGATAGACCCTTGCACCTGGTTCTGAGTCTCGCGGCGGCCGATTCGTTCGACAGGGCGACCATTCGCGGCTTGAATTGTCTGATCTGTTGTTCCAACATTTCGTCGTTGCTACCTGCCGTCAGGCCCACGACACAAAATTCGTCCGGGAACCGAGCCACGATATCCAGTGTGCTGGTTCCGATGGATCCGGTCGATCCGAGAATTACAATCGATTTCATGCTCGTATCCTCGTCATGACGTGCCGATGCGGCTGAATGTCGTCACATAGTAGTAAAAGGTGGGCCCTGTGAACAAGAGACTGTCGAGTCGGTCGAGCATTCCTCCGTGACCCGGGAGCACGGAGCCGGAATCCTTGGCCCCGACGCTCCGTTTGATGGCAGACTCGGCTAAGTCCCCCCACAGGCCTGTCATCGTAAGGAGTACTCCAAGGATGGCGCAATCGAGTGCGGAAAAATCCGGCAAGAACCACCAGCGCGCTGCATAGGCCAAGATCGTTGCAACGAACAGTCCGCCCAATAAGCCCTCTACGGTTTTCTTCGGACTAATTTTCGGGGCAAGGAAATGTTGTCCCAAAAGGGTTCCCGCAAAGTAGGCTCCTGTATCGCCTGCCCATGTGATCGCGAGAAGAAAGAAGATCAACCATTCACCGTCTGGAAGCATCCTGATTGCGACCAGAAAACTTAGAGGCAGGCCGATGTAAAGCATGCAGGTTAAGGCAATGGCGTTTCCCTTGAAGGCATCTTGAAGCGGAGTCTTCGTCAGCAGAGGTGCTGAGAGGATCAAGCCCAGTAGGATTAGCATGCCAGGCAAGAGGAGGTTCGGGTAATGGGGTTGGATGATCAGGGCAAAGCAACCGAAAAAACCGATCCCTGAGATCAATCTGGGTGCTGCCGAGGGGAGGCAAAGGCGATACAGCTCATAGAGCGTTACAAGACCCGCTGCAGCGACGACAGAGGTGAATGCCAATGGTGGCAAATACCGGATCGCAGCGTAGAGGAGAGGAACAAGGGCCAGAACGGTATAGACGCGACGAGGATCAAATCGGGTACGAACCTCAGAAACAGCCTGAATTGATTCTTGATTTGTTGGCCGGCACTCGATCACGTCTATGCTTCCTCTGCGGACTACGAGGACAGGCTGCTGAAGACACGGCCGAAGCGCCGTTCTCTTCGCTGGAATTCGAGCAAGGCCAACAAGAGTTCCCGTCGCCTGAAGTCCGGCCACAGGGTCTGGGTAAAATAGAGTTCAGTGTAAGCCAGTTGCCACAAGAGAAAATTGCTGATGCGCGTTTCTCCGCTCGTGCGAATCAAGAGGTCCGGGTCCGGCAGGCCTCCAGTATACAGATGCTGTGAGAAAAGTGCTTCGTCGATGTCCTCCGGCTGCATCTTGCCGTTTTGCACGTCGCGCGACAGGCTCCTCGCAGCATCCACGATTTCTGAACGCCCGCCGTAGCTCAAGGCGACCGTCAACTGGAGTTTCTCGAGGTGAGCCGTTTCCTGCTCGGCAGCCCGTACCCATTGAAGCGCCGACGTGGGCAAAGACTCCGTCCGCCCGATCGTCCTGAACCGCACCCCTTGCTCGATCAACTTATTGCGCTCGGTGGACAAATAATATTCCAGGAGGCCCATCAAGGCGTTGATCTCGGTTGTCGGCCTGTTCCAGTTCTCCTGAGAGAACGCATAAATGGTGAGGGCGCGAATCCCGAGCTCCAAACAGAGGGTGATCATCTCCCTGACGGATTTGATGCCCTCCCGATGCCCGGCGATACGTGGGAGTCCACGCGCTTCCGCCCATCGGCCGTTCCCGTCCATGAT
>NZ_CDLUDY010000090.1:0-5993 GCF_975968855.1 Petrachloros mirabilis | reverse complement strand
GTGCCGACGTCGTCGCCCCAAATCACGAGGATATTGGGCTTCGCATCCGAAGCCGATGCATGGGAAAAGGCAGCGGCAACGACAAAGAAACCGATGAATATGAGGAATCCTGCGAGTCGATGAGATCCCATAGCAGCCCCCCTGTAAGATAATGTCCCTTACTATAATTTGCTGAGCTGACCATTTCCAAGCCCTTTTTCCTACGGCTTTTCCACACCGGATTGTCGAAATTGCCCTTATCTAAACCTTGACCTGTCCAGATGCACCGCGCGATTATTCGAATCCCATGAACATTTCAGGCACCTTAATTTCTGGAGAGCGTTTGTCGGATCCCCCTTCAGAGAACAGCGTCGGTTCAACGGGTGCAAGACGCGCCACATGTTTTTTCGTTGTGATGTGCCTGTTCTTGTTCCTCTGCCCTCCCGTTGTTCCCGCTGCCGAGCTTACCGAATTAGAAGAAATCGTCGACGAAGCCCGGCTGACCTTCGCTCGCTTCACCGGCCACCCGAACATGACCTGGTTCAGAGACCGTGCACGAAACGCCCGGGCTGTCTTTATCGCTCCACGAATCACGCGGGCCGGTTATCTCTTCGGCGGGACTTGGGGGACCGGAGTCTTGTTGGTTCGAAATCCGTCCACGGGTCAATGGAGTGAACCGGCCTTCTACCGTCTCGCCGGAACCAGTTTCGGATTGCAAATTGGAGCCTTGCATACGGAGATCGTCGCGCTGGCGACGGATGACAGGGCAGCCGACGAAATGCAGGACGGTACCTTCACCCTGGGAGTCAGCGGCCAGATAGGGATCGGACGTACCGGAGGGGGAATAAGCGGGTCGCTCGACGTCACATCCGGAACCGGATTCGTGACGGTGGGCACTTCCACCGGATTTTTTGCGGGCGTCGCGGTCGGAGCGACGCTTGTTCTGGTTCGAGACAGCGCCAACAAACTCTACTATGGACACCCCGTCGAACTCGAAGACCTGCGTGAACGCCGCGTACAGCGGTGGTATTCCGAACGGTTGAGACGAAGCGTTGCCACTACGACCGGGCCGGAGACGGGGCTGAAACCATGAGCTCGTCCTACACAACGGTCTTACTCACAAGCGGCATGCTTATTATCATGGCCTGTGCGTCTACCACACCACCATTATATGTCGACAGACCCAGACCCGTTCAGCCAGGAACAGGGCCTGAAACCTTCACAGTTCTGACCTACAATGCCTGGCACGGATTAGACACGGGAGAATTCTGGGTCACCCCGACCGAGACGCCTGAAGAAAGCGAGGCTCGCTTGCAATTTCAGGTTGCCCAGATCGCCGCCGCGCGGCCGGATGTTGTCCTGCTCCAGGAGGTGAATCCTCTTCCGTCCAGGGCTGAGCGATATGTGCAGGCACTGGCCGACCGGGGATTGCAGTACGACGAAGTCCATCAGGTGGATGCCTGTGGCATCAGACTCGGCGGAGAGACTGCGCTGATCCCGGGACTCAACAACGGCCTAGTCATCCTCGCCCGAGGCGAACTGCAGCTACGCAAACTCACAGGCCTCAAGCTGAGTGGAGATCTTGGCCGGTGTGACAGTGCATCGGGCGTGCAGTTCGAAGAATTGCGCTATGCCGTGATCGGTGACATCACCCTTCCGGAAACCGGACAACATTATCTGGTCGCGAGCACGCACCTCCATTCCGGCATCGAGGCAGGATCGGACTTTCTGCGAATCCTCGCGCGGGCACACGGGACCGGCCTCCTTCCACAATACCCCGAATTCCGTTGGGAGATCGAGCAGGATCGGCTCAGGCGGATCGGAGAGTTGGACAGATTAACCCGTACGCTCAGGGCATTTCGTCGACAGGGGGCGTACACCGGCTTGGCAGCGGGTGGCGACTTCAATTTCGAGCCGGACTTTCCGGAATATGAGGAGGCGTTGCTGCTCAAACTCATGGATGGCCGCCGTCTCGCCACACAAACCGAGGAACTTTATACGGCCGATCCGCAACAAAACGGCTTAATCCATATCGAAGATGACGCGGTACTCCCTGCTCCTCTCCAGCGCGTATTTAAAGAGCTGCCTCCTGAATTGGCCGAGAAGGCTCATGCTGTGTATTTGACGGAAGCCAGACGACCGCGGCGCATCGACTATCTCTGGGTGGAATCATTTCTTCCTGGCTATTGTGTTCGGCAGGAGTTATTTGGAACGGAAACCAATAAGAAAGGCCGTCCCGCATCGGACCACTTCGGAGTGCTGACCACCTTCAATCGGGCAATGGACTCATGCGTGGATGTTACACCGGCAATGAGATAGTCACCGGATGCTCGCAGTTGATTTCGTAACCTTCGCCATCCCGCTTGATGGACCGATTTCTTTAAATTCCTTTTCGCAATTAGCCCGCATCCCGCACTAGCCGAAACCCAAGATGGTTCGTTCCGGTGTCCGGCTCGCCTTTGCCTCGGCCGCCGGCGATGTACCGGGCACAATACTGATCTGTGCAAAGGAACGACCCACCCTTGTGGACTTTCTTTTTCACGCCTGGCTCGGTCGGGTCGAAACTGTCGGCTGGCCCCTGCGGATTGCGTGCGAGCGGCCCTTCTTCCGCCAAGGTGCGGTAGTAATCGTGGCGATACCAGTCGCTCGTCCATTCCCAGACATTGCCGGCCATGTCGTAGAGTCCATAGCGATTCGGCGGGAAAGATGCCACAGGGGCGGCATGCCCATACCCATCCTCTTTCGTATTCTGATCCGGGAAATGTCCCTGAAACGTATTGGCCATATGCTTACCACTCGGCATGAACTCATTGCCCCAGGCGTACAAATTGCGATCCAGTCCGCCGCGCTGGGCAAATTCGAACTCGGCTTCCGTCGGCAGACGTTTGTCCACCCATTTTGCATAGGCCAGCGCATCTTCGTAGGTGATGTGAACAACCGGAAATTTTCCACGGCCTTTAATGCTGCTTTGTGGTCCTTCCGGATGTCGCCAGTTTGCTCCCTTCACATAATCCCACCATTGAAAATGATTGTTGAGTTCCACAGGATGATCAGGCGGAGAAAAGACGACTGAGCCCGCGACGAGATTTTCAGGCGGTGCACCGGGGAAATCCTCCGCACGTGGTGTCTGCTCGGCAATCGTCACATACTTGGTCGCTTTCACAAATTGTTCGAACTGCTCGTTCGTCACCTCTGTCTTGTCTATCCAAAAACCGTTGACGAACACCCGGTGCCAGGGTTTGGTGTCCGGAAAATCATCGGCCCCCATCCAGAATTCTCCGCCGGAAATCCACACCATTCCATCCGGCGCCGGACCTGGCGGGGGTGTTGGACCTGTGGTTGAGGCAACCGCGTTCATTTGTCCAACAGTCTCGGACAAGGTGGGTTGCGGACTCACAGCAGCAGTCTTGCGGGCTGCTTTCGCTGCGGAAATACCCATGTCGCATGTCATCGTAGCCGGTGCCGGCTCCGGGGATGATGAACGACCTACATACCAGAGGCCAGCGAGCGTGGTGCAGATTGCGACAACTCCTGCCCCGGCCACCATCCCAACACGTGTCATCTCCTTACTTTCCTCATTTCCTATTCGACCAGCTTCCTCGCCGCATCGCGCAGATCCAACGACCGGGGATTGCTGACATCCCCTTTGACGATGTCACGTGGTGTCGCGGGCTGTCCATAATATGCGCGATTTGCATCCGCAGCGATGTTGACCAATGCACCGCCCAGTGTAATTCCACCAAACACACCCTTCTTGCGGGCATAGGCAAGCATATCCGCATCAAGACCGTGGACGGAGGTCCCTGTTCCCGTGGGACCCGCAGCCAAACCTGCGCCGGCACCGAGCGTGAAGCCGCCGCTGTAGAAATCCTCTACCGCTTTTTCTGATTTGACCACCACAATGATCTCTGACACAGCCGCACCCACTTGCGCTCCCACGGTCAAGGAGCCGACGCTATAAAAGATCGGCTGGGACCAGAACCCTGTATTCGGCTCACGCACAATCAGCAATCCTTTGCCACCTCCCCCTCCCACAACAAAGCCCCATCTCGCAAAATCCGGCACGATGAAAAGCGCCCTCGCCTGAGGTCCGAGTTCGCGAAGCGTCTCTTTCATGTTTGGTTCAGTGGTGAACGCTTCTACCGTCAATCGTGCCTGATCGATAAGCTCTTGCTCAGGATTATCGCCCGCATGCACCTGCACTGGTGCGAAGAGAAGTGTCGCAAATAAAACGAGAGCTGGTATTCGACCAAACCAGCTCTCCCGACCTCGAGGCAATCGAAGGCGATTCATGAGGCACTTTCTCCAACATTCTCATAATACATATCGTTCAGTCCGGCTTTCTATAAATCCACAGGCATCGACTTCTCAATGCCGATCTCAACTCATAAACACGCCTGTCGCGGATATTCGATCATAATCAGGACGATTCCGCCTTTCTTGCCAATTCCCCGGGATATGCGTCTTCGATCAGAAGGCGATTGAACCTTACCAGCTCCTCACCCTTCGGCGCGCGGAGCATCAAGTCGCGAGTTTGCTGACGTAGCTCGATCTCGAGAAAACGTTGCGCGTCATAGATCGAAGGACCGGAAATGATCCTGTTGAGTTCTCGCACGACTGTTTCTTGCAGTTGCGTATCCCTGCCTCCTCGATAATTCAAGAGGCGTTTTTGCGTTCCTTCAGAAAACTGCCTCTGTAGATATTGGGCTAATCTGTCCTTCCCTTTGAGCTTTGTTACCAGAACGGGAAAATCCAATAGGTCGTGCGTTGAGAACAACACAGCGTTTCCCGCTGCCAGCTCGTCAGCAGGGATCTTGGGAGGCGCGTAATCCGGAGAACCTTTCGGGGGGTAGTCCAGGACGTTCTCAAGTCGGCGGCGCTCTTCAACGTCGAAATCTGGAAACGGAAGGTTGCCGCCCGCTCTCCATTTGTCGACCTCGGCCTCCGCTTCACCTTGACGCCCAACATCAAGCCCCTTGTCTCTCGTAAGGTATGCGGTTTGGGAAGGGAAGGCAAAGCCGCTTCCGGCTTCTTTGATGATGTCTTCTATCCGCAGCAGGATGTCCTCCTGAATGGCAAGAAACGTGTCATAGTCCTCGCAGTCCAGGTAGGCAAAGACTTCCAAGTCTTTCGAGTAGGCTCCGTACCTGATGAAGCGAACGCGGGCAGGCGCGGGTGTGACCTTCGGATGGCCCAGGAGCAATTCTCGCAGCCGGGCCAGAATGTATCGCGACTGTTCGGCAGTAGTTTCCAAGCGCAATTGAAGAACCGCTTTCAGCAGAAATTTATCGCGCACCGAGAAGTTGTCGATTTTCATCTCCGAGAACTCGGCGTTCGGCACGGTGACGATCGTCCGTTCCAGCGAGCGGATGCGCGTGGCCAGTACACCGATGTACTCCACTGTCCCGATTTGATCACCATAACGGCAGAAGTCTCCGACCTTTACCGGTTTATTGGCATAGAGGATCAAGCTGCCGATGAAGTTTGCGAAGGTCCGCTGGGCCGCCAGCGCAACGGCCAGACCGCCAACGCCGAGGCCGGCCAAGAGTGGCACCATATCCGCACCCAAGTGCTGAAGCGAGTAGATGATAATCAAGCTGCCGGCCAGGAAGGCTAGGATCCGCATGCCTATCCTCATCATGCTGGCATCGTGGCTTCCCTCCCGGATCATCTTCGAAAACACGGCCGTTTCCGCAACGGCACGGAAAAGTCCGAAGACAGCCCAGACTATCAAGATCGTCTCAATCACTCTTCCGAACGCCACCACAAAGGGGAGCAAGTCGCCCGTGAGCTTGATCTCGCCTTTGAGAAATTCCACTATGTCCAGCACGACATAGGCCACAAGGATGGGAGGCAGCACCATCAACCACCTGTCCCACGGCAATCGCAGCCGCCCGGCAACACGCCTGATCACGCGGAAGACTAGGACTCCCGCTACGCCGGCCCCCGAAACACACAGAAAGAGCGCCGTCCATTGCCACAACGTTTGTCCACCATAGGAAGTCTTGAACCAG
>NZ_CDLUDY010000089.1:0-8348 GCF_975968855.1 Petrachloros mirabilis | reverse complement strand
TTTCGTCCCGTATCTCTTCCAATAATCGAATGGCTCTTCGGTTTACCCCGGCCAGTGCTTCTTGGCTGTAACCGAGGCGCAAGCCCCAATCAAAATTTGCCCGCCAAGTGGCACTCTCGAGAACCAAGCCGCATCGGAACCGTTTGGCGAGGTTGGCGTACGTGTGAAAGTAACGTCGAAGCGTCTGTTCGCCGTCTGGGCGTTTCAGCAAATCGAAGGCGGCGAAGTCCGGTAGCTCCAATCCTTCAGCGAAGATCAGCGTCGTTTCAATCCCGCCGTCTGTCAGGAATAGATCGTCATGAAGTTGTGGTAAGGCATCTCGGTAGCGAGCCATCGGCTCTCTTCTTAGCAGAGAACTCGCCAAGAATCTAAGCTAAACTTCCCTCGATGGAATGTCGATCGGATGAACTGATCCCTGGAATTTGGTGGACGGGAACCAGACTGTTTGAGACCTTCCGGGTGAAGTCGGCGACGCCACCGTGCAACGGGACCGCTCGGCATGTCCTCACGCCGAGCGGTCAGAAAAGCCTCAAGGCCTCCTTCTTTTTGGAAAATATCGAACCCGTTGCAGTTTCACAATCGTATCTCTGAGGTGAATAATTGCGACGATGTTAATCTCCACCTTCACTTGCCAGGAGGATAGCTGTCGATCGGCAGCATCAGGTGTGCATATGGCGTATCCGGCCACATCACCCATGGGCCTCCCGATGTGGATTTTGTCGGGAACTGTTTCAGTAGCGCCTTATCGGGCAAAAGCATCATCATATGAGCCTTCAGACCATCAACCCAATCATCCCCAGGCGCGGGCTTTGTGGCATAAGGATCGGTGTTGCTGACCGGGGTATCCCCTTGGAGCATATACGCGATTCCGACTTTTGTATAAGTGGGTTTCTTCTTGTTCTTAAGAGCGTCCAGAAGATTCAGCCAAGGATCGTTCATGCACCAAGGATCTGTACCGGAAGTGTCGGGATTATCCGGAAGGCATGTCCATCCGTTGGTCCCCTTCCGTAAGACCTTCATATTCCAATCCTTGATCGTCGCGTTCTTTGATATGGATGCGGGCCCGGCACTTTCGGCACTCCCAATGGCTCCATCATCGGCATGGGCTAAGAGTGGGAGAAACAAAGAAAACGCCAATGTGAAACAACCAAATACTTTCATGGCAACCTCCTTGGCTATTTGCTGGTTTTGATCTGGGCCACACCTGTGTCAATAACGTCCACGTCGTATTGGTTCTGATTCAGTGAGCCTGCGTGGATGATATTTTACTCGTGCCTTGTATTTCGTCAACGGCCTGCTCCGTTGTCCAAAGGGCACTGGCCAGGAATCGAAAATTGGTTATTGCGGCTTGGTAGCCATCGCCTTCCGGAACTTGTGCAGCCGCCGTGGCATCCTTGACGACGGCAACTTCGAATCCCTGCTCCAGTAATTCCCGCAAGTGAGCTTCTACGCAAAGATTCGCGGACATACCAGCCAGAATGACTTTCGTGATGCCGCGTTTTCTGAGCTGGAGGGTGAGATCATTTGTTTCCGGCCCATACACTTTATGGGGGCTGGCCACGACAGTTTTCCCGTCTTCGATGTAGGGCTTGTACTGCGCAAGCCAGTCTGCTCCTGAGCCGTCGAAGCCCTTCGTTGTCAACGCTCCCTTACGGTCAAACATGTTGATCGCATGCATCATCGTTTCCACCGCGCCGCCGAATTGCCATTCTTGATCGGTGGGATAGTAATAGTGGGGGGAAACGAACACGGGAATTCCCGACTTTTTCGCCATTTTCAAAAGGGTTTCGATGTGTTCGACGGTATTATTCGCGGTAACACTTTTGCCGACGACACCCCAGGTCACCCCTTCAGGACTAAGGAAATCATTCTGGGGATCGGTCAGCACGAGGGCCGTTTTCCCCGGCTCAACGATCATGCCGGGGTTTGGGAGCCCGGCGTGAACGTTTCCAGCTACGATCGCCGTAACAAGCAACAAGCTGATCCACAGGGTTGTTTTTATTGCGGAATTAATTTTCATGGCGGGCCTCCTTTTGTGTTGTTTATAGCGGTTGGACAGATTTATTGTATTGACGATCGGGACTATAGGTTAAATCAGCGTGCGATCAGGTCCGAATTGTGTGCGGTATTGTCTCTTCCGAATGACAGTGGAACATAAGGTAGGAAATTCCTTAGAGGAGGATCCCGTTGCGTCTGGATAAGATACTGTCAAACCTTCATATTCGGGTGGAACCCTTTGCCTTGTGTCTAATATGTGATGGTTGGCGGCTGCAACTGCCCGGCCCGTCTGAGGTGGTGCTTCACTTTGTGCTGAAGGGGAAGGGGAGCATCTTTTCGCAAGAGGACGGCGAACAGCGGATTTCAGCATGCAGCCTGGTCATTGTACCGCCTGGCATCCCTCATGTACTTGCGTCGGCCGGGCCCGTTCACTATGAAAAACGGATAGAAAAACCACCGGCAGATCGGGCCATTTGTCAACTTGTTGCGGGGCCTTGCGAGGATCCTAATTTCGTGGTGGCCTGCGGTATCGTTCATGTGACCTACGGCCAGTCCTTGGGTCTGTTTACTCGTCTCAAAAACGTTCTCGTTGCAGATATGGCAGGGAATGCGAGGGTCCCGGCAGCGTTTCAAGCCATCCTTGCTGAACAATCCCACCCTGGGCCTGGCAGTGAAGCATTGACTGCTTCCTTGATGAACGAATGCCTTGTGCACGCGTTTCGAAAACTTGCCGAAGGAGGGCCTCTCCCATGGTTGTCAGCCATAGAGGACGATCGGCTCGGGCGTGTGCTGGATCGAATCTTTGAAGACCTGGGTGGAGATCACACCGTGGAGTCGCTTGCTGATGCTGCCGGCATGAGCCGCTCGACATTTTCTGAGTGTTTCACCGAGGCATTTGGGCGGCCACCGATGACCTTCCTTCACCAGCTTCGCATGCAACGAGCCGCCAATCTCTTAACGGAGGCTTCCTATTCTGTAGAGCAGGTGGCCGCCCGGATAGGCTTTTCAAGCCGCAGTCACTTTTCTCATGCCTTCAAAGAACACCACGGCGTCTCACCTGCGCTATTCCGCGAACAGGCAACGCGCGGTTAAGGACACATCACACAAACGGGTAAGTGGCAAAGTGTTCTTCCGCAAGAGTAATATCATGATCATGCCGCCTGGCGTGTTTTCAGAAGAAACGACGGCGGTAGTCAGCAGAGAGTGCTAGATATCGGAGAAACCTTCAGGGAAGGTCATCGAATGAGAACAACATGGCGTAGAATGCGGGTATGGAATGCCTGTGCAGGAGTTTGTGCCGGACTACTGTTCTGGGTGGGTTGTACGCCGTCACCTCTTTCGAATGGAACGTTCAAGCAACTTCCAACTTCCGAGACTCCTCTTATTGTGTGGGGTCATCAGCCGGCGGTGGTCAACCCCGCAGTGCTTTGGTTTCGCGCACAAGGTGTGCCTGTCATCGAATCATCTGTTGTAAGGGAATATCTCCTTAAGCATGCGGATCATGAGACAGTCATGTTCGATGAATCGGCGGTGTTAGAAGCTGCGAGGGCGATGCATGCAAGTCAAGTCGCATTTGTGAGTCAAGCGGGCGATTTGCGCGCTCCAGCTGTGTTTGTTCGGGGGGTTGACGTATCGACTGGAGAGGTCGTCTGGATTGGAACCTCGCGATATTCTCGTTTCGCTTCAGATCCCGTCCCTCATACACTCGGGCTACTGACGTGCCACGCGCTCGAAGCTGTACGGAAAACCGAGGCCAAATCGGCGGAAGAACGATGCAGAATGTAGAAACCGGAGGCTGAAAAGTGATTCGGAGATTTGTCCAAAACGCGGCCGGTTTGAGGCTTCCCGCGGCTCTAGCACTTGGTTGCTTGGTGATGGGTTGTGCATCCCTTCAACAACAAACCGGTACTGTCCGTTCGGCGGCGGAGCAGCTGCTGCTGACTCAAGCGATCGAACGAAGCCTGGCCCAGGCACATTTGCCCATGTCGCCGGGCACAGAGTTTTCCGTAGAGGCGATTGGCCTTACTCCTCCTCAGGTTGTCGGCAACGATTCGGATAAAGAGTTCGCGAAGGAGCTTGTCGATTCCTGGCTGCTTTCTCAAGGGTTTCGCACTCGTGTCGGCGCGAAGGAACACAAAGTGCGTGTCATTATCCAGTCTTTAGGAACGCAGCAAGCTGAGACGTTTATCGGGATCCCTGCAATTTCCAGCTATTTAATCCCGTTTGCGCTCCCGGAGCTTGCGCTGTTCAAGGTCTCACGGCAGCGGAGTCTCGCGCGTTTTAAAATGGATGTTATCGATGTAAAGACCGGCGGACTCGTGTATACAACGCCGTTGTATGAAGGTGATGCGTATCTCTATCAATACGTCCTGCTTTTCGGATTTACGTTCCACTTGACCGATCTGGTTCCTCCGCCTCCTTCAGTCTGATTCTTTCACAGAGATCATTAATCTTGCCGCTGTGCCGCTTTCTTCCTAGAATACACAAGATTGCGAGGTGCTCATGGAACTCCGCCGTGACAAGCGTTTCCCTCTCACACATTCCACTGTGGTAATGAGATCGACGTTCGGCGAGTCAGAGGGGGTAGCTATAAACCTGTCGAAGCAGGGTTGTCTCGTCGAGAGCAGCAGCCGGGTGAATATAGGGGATGTCGTCGATATGCGCATTAGCGTCCCCGGTGAAGCGTCGCCGATTCATGTTGCGCGCGCTACCGTGAGATGGAACCTGGTCGGTAAAATAGGCGTGGGGTTTCTTACTGTGGAGCCCTCGGAGCAGGCAAGGTTGGAACGGTTTCTAGCCGGAATTGATTACGAGCAGGGGAATTGAAGAATTGAGAACATACACTGCATAATTTTCTTAGCTCTGCTTTCCCATGCGCTCACGTGCGTTTCTTCTTTTCAAGCGGTATCTTCCGCGGTCGTCCGGCACGTAACCGTACCTGCATGGGCCGGAAGCGGCGCCCCCGCTTTCGCTCCAGACGTTGAATCTCCAGCCGCATGCCCGTCTCGATCAGCTTCGCCAGAGTCAGTCCTTTCATCTGATGGACCGCCGTGCGCGCCAATGCCAATAATTCAGGGTCAACGACTATGGTGAAGCGCGATCGGGACTTTTTGTGGAAGGGTTTTTTCATTCAAACTTGTCTGCCAGTGGGATCGAAAGTAACGATAGGCTACTTTTTCTAGGTAGAAGCTGTCAACAGCAAGATTTACAAAATGCTCCTATATCGAGAGGTAGGACGCCACATGCCCAATACGGAGATTGTCCTCATTGTTTGACCCCCTGATCGGTCCGGCTCCCCAGATCGCGTACCAAATTAGATAGTCCTGTTCGAAATCTCTTTGGCCAGCCGGTAGCCTCGAGCTGACAAGTGCTTGAAATTGCAGCGTTCATGCGGGGCTTCGGTTTTGCTTCCCCCTTCATCCGGCTCAATCCGGCGGTTCCAACCAGAAAGAACGGAGGATGGGATTATGGGGCATCAAATGTCTGCATCTGAGCACTATAAACATGGTCTTGTGCTCAAGCGTGTGCAAATGTTTTATCCTGCAATCGAGGATTTTCGAAAAGCCGCCCTCGATCCCCAATATGCCGGGAAAGCGTGGGTACAGATCGCCCTATGCTTGCGGTCTCTCGGCCGTCATGAGGAAGCTGTGATGGCGTTCCGGAAGGCCTTGGCGACGCGTATATTTTCATGGGAAGAAGAGCGATACATTCTCTATCATATAGGCCAGACGTTGGAAACGTTAGGCCGGTATGCCGAAAGTCTCGAAATCTATAACTGGATAAGAAATGAAGATCCTGATTTCAGTGACGTGGCGCAACGAATAGCGTATCTGACCTCTGGGGGGTACGGGCTCAGTGCGCGGTCCAAAGGTTTGTGGCATGCGTCGATGGAAGAACTGTGGTCACGCGGCAGACAATTGAAGCCTCAAATGGCGTCGTTCCTGGCGCAGACGGGACGATGGCTGAATCGTCATGCAGAACATCTGACAACGCAGCGGCTGTTTGAAAGAGGAAGTGCCGGCACTCATAACGGGTCCGATCAGCGCGCAACTCAATCGCTCACCTCAAAGCAACATGGTCGCCCGGTGTCGCGGGATCGTGCCATAGAAAACCGGCGGCATACTCGGGTTCCGGTCCGTATGCGGAGCCACTTTTCATCGAACGGCCGAATGGTTGCCGGCGAAGGCGAGTTGCGCGACCTCTCGCCGTGGGGGTGTCGAATAAAGAGTGTGGTCACCGTCCCGGTGGGGGAGAGCTTAGAGTGTTGCATATTCCCGCAGGATACGGACAATCCGTTCATCATCGACGGAGCATCGGTTCGGTGGATCAGTCCGCAGGAATTCGGCCTTGCCTTCACTAAGATCCGTCCAGGTGTGCAGCGGCAAATTGCGCAGCTGTGTCGAACACGCACGATGTCACGGAACATGTAATAATGGCGCCAGACCAAGACAAGGGTTATAGGAAATCGAACGGAGGAAGTTGCCGCCCCTTCCTAGCTCCTAATGCTCATGACGGTGATGCAGTTCCGACAGGTGCGGATGATCATGCGTCAGAGGCAGGTGCCGGTGTGGGTGCGCGTGTGGTTCCTGAGGAATAAATTCTCCCTCGTGGCTATGATTGTGATGTTCTTCGTGATGATGGAGGTGATCGTGCTCGATTTCCTCATGCCGGTGCATATGTGTATGGTGTGCGCGAAGGAGTAAGGCCACTCCGGCGATCATCAGGAGGGTGGCGGTCAGGTCCTGCATACTCCAACGCTCGCCCAAAACCGGCACGGCTACCAGTGCCCCGATGAAGGGAGCCGTGGCGAAGAACCCCGCCTCGCGCGCCGCACCCAGCAGCCTGAGCGCACGCATGTCGAACAACAAACTGATCCCATAACTGATAAGCCCCAGCACACAAGTTACCAGCGTAATCGTGACCGACGGCCACTGTTGGCCGGTGAGGCCAGCAAGGCCAAGCAAGCCGAAACTCGCGCCGAGGGTCTTGATACGTGTGACCACCAGCGGGTCACGAAGTGAGAGACGTTGACTCAGATTATTATCGATCGCCCAGCAGAAACAGGCGGCTAGAACAGCAAGAATCCCTACTGCGTCGCCACGGATCGCGCCGGGCTGATAGGTGAGTATCCCAGCTGCGACAACGATCGTCAGCACGGCAGCTAGTTCACGGCGGATTAGGTGTTCGCGAAAAACGAGCACAGCGACCAGTACGGTGAACGGAGCTTCAAGATTCAGGAGCAAAGAGGTCAGAACACCGGACAGGCGGTCAAGTCCAAACAACATCAGGAAGGGGCCTAACATGCCGCCGGTGAGAATCACCCCTGCCAATATCCCGGCGTCGGCCCGACGAACCGGGGCTTCCTTCGCGTTCGACTGCAACCAAGGACGTCCCATCACCTCGAAGAGGAGCAATCCAACGCCTGCGCCGAGATAGAGCAAGCCTGCAGTGAGTACCGGACCGGTCTCCGGCAGCAGCAGCTTCGCGAAGGGAGGACTTATGCCGAACAACAGGGCAGCTGCGAGTCCGAAGAAAGCACCTTGCTGTCGCGATCTGTTCATGGAAAGGGAGCTTACAGGGGATATAGCGCAGCCGCAACGGGGGAACTCTCACCGTGTATCGCTGAAAATCAATTCTTGAGAAGCAGGAAAGAATGTGAATGACGCCAGCCGCCGCGGAATGTGACTGGTCGGGACAACCGCGTGAGGGGCGATTAAAAAGGAGTCCCGACTCGACAACTCGCAAACTGGAAAGTAGCAGAGCCATTGTGTTGCTCGGCTGCAAGACAATGGTTAAGTCACGACCGAATCCAATGGAAATCGGACAATCCAATTCACGCCGATTCGCTTGAAAACAACGGCAGGGCATGTATCGGCAGAATTGAGGCTGCGTTGAAGTGCAAAATACGAACGGCGGCAGAGAGACCTGTGAAGGTCGCTCGCCTTAGCGGTTCTTCTCGCGAGCCACTGATTTATTTCCCATCAACACGACGCCGTTGGGGGAGGCCGAAAATCCAAGCTGCTCGTAGAAACTCACCAAATTAGGTTTACAAAAGAGCAAGGTTGCTTCCACCTTGCCCAGCACGGGGTGATTCGAGATATCCGTTATTAACCGTTGTCCCAGCCCCCTGCTACGAACGTTAGGGTCTACGATTACATCCAGCACGAGCGTACGAAAAATGTGATCTGTCAGCACGCGGGCGAAGGCCACGAGCGTGCCGTCTTCCTTAGTATAGCCAAAGACGAAGTCAGATTGACGGACCATGACCCGCACCTCATCCAGTGAGCGACCTTTGGTCCACCACTCGTTCTGGCACAGTCTCCAGAGATCTTCGATTTGTGAATCCAGTA
>NZ_CDLUDY010000088.1:0-18245 GCF_975968855.1 Petrachloros mirabilis | reverse complement strand
CGAGACCTCGCTTGAGGCCGGGGCCCGGGTGCTTTTCAACACGCCGTTAGTGATGAACTACGAGCATCGCCGGGGAGATCTCCATGCAACGCACAATCACGCGCCGGGCAAGTCGGTTGTCGGGCCGATTTATCTTAATAAAGGACGGCGCACCTTTTACATGCAGTGCGGATTTCACGCGTACATGGAAAGTTGGGCCATGGCGGTCAACAACCCGTACTACGCCCTTACCGATGAGAATGGGAAGTTCTCTATCGATGATATTCCACCAGGGACCTATCAGCTTGTCGTGTGGCACCCGCAAACTGGGCCGGGTTCGTCGAAAATGGTCACTGTTAAACCGGATGGGAAGCTCGTGGAGCTGCTCTCTTTACAGGCACCCAAAGGGAATCGGACCGCATACAAAGTCATGGATAACCCCCGATTCGGTCCGGAGTCTTTGGGCTATTCGGTCGAGATAACCCCGTTAGTCGAATACCAGCACTGATGTCCCATGGCTTTATGGCTGGGGATAAGAGTTCGGGTAACGGTCCTTGTTTTTTTCCTCTTGGCTTCATTGACGTGGCCGGTAGCAGATGAAATCTTCGCAGTTGACCCACAATCTACCCCTCCTACCCCTCTCGAATTTTCCGGCACAATAGTCAAGCAGGTGAATGGTAAGCGGCACCAGGCTCAAGTGTTTGGCAAGGGTGACCGCCTCCGTCTGGAGTACAAGTACGCTATTAGAACTGAGCGTGGCTATGCGGCGATCGAGATCATCAGGTTGGATAAATCAGAGAATTGGTATCTGTTGGCTCAGCAGAAGGAGTTGCTGGTCACGCCGTTGGATTCCGAAGACGTCCTCCCCCTTCACGCGACGCTTCCAGGTGAAACGCATCGTATGTTGGTCGGCGATGCCATGACGGCCGGGCGTGCCGCGCAGCTCTACGAGGTCGAAACAGACCATAATGGCATGGTTGAGCGGTTTTATGAGTGGGTCGACGTGGAGACGGGGATGGTACTCAAGTTGGTCAGTCAGGATCGAGACTGGTCGTTTGAATATCAGCGGGTGCGATTTTCTCCCCAGCCGAGCTATTATTTTGATGAACCGCCCGGGTATAGGAAGCGAATGGGAGCCAGTCCACAGCAACGACAAGGGTGATGACGAGATGTTTAGAAACCGCAAAGGGGTCAACCGGTTTCATATCGTGATAGGCGCCGCATACGTGATATGGCTGTGTGTGTGCCTGACGGGAGTTCCTGTTCCAACAGCCGATGCCGCGACGTTGAAGGAGATTCAAAGTCTCTATGACAAGAAAGAGTATCAGAAGGCGGTCGATGAATTTGCCGGTTTAGATAAGGAAGCTGCCGCACGTCCTGATGCTCGTCGTCTTAAGATCCGTGCTCTCTTGCGTATCGGTAAGCCGAAGGAATCGTTGGAGGAATACGACAGGCTTGAGGCTTCCCTGAAGCATGAAGATCTGCGCGTTCTCCGTGAAGTGGCGTTGGGATTCATCATCGTGATGATGAAGGATATGCGTGAGCAAATGAGGGGAGCGGCGTATACGGCACTCAAAGAAATCGAATCCGATGAAATCGTGCCCTTGCTCGAAGACGGACTGAGTGATGGCTCGGCGCCTGTGAGGGTTCTGGCCGTGGAGGGATTAGGCCACTCCCAAGCCGGGATGAAATCAAAAAAACTTCGGGTGGCGCTTGAGGACCAAGCCGGGCTCGTCAAGGCACGCGTGGTGAAAGTGTTGGGGAAGTCCGGTGATCCGTCTGTCATTCCACTTGTAGAAAAGGCCAGCAGGGACGACCTTGCAACTGTACGGATTGCAGCCTACGGGGCATTGATACGCCTGGGCCGTACGGAAGCGTGGGAGCAACTTCGTAAGGGGCTTGCCGCCCCTAATCCGGAAGAGCGGGCGGAAGCAATCCGGACCGTTGCAGACTTACAGGACCAGCGTGGCGCTGCCCCTATGATGGAGATGCTCACGTATAAACAGCCATCGGTGCGGGCTGCGGCTGCGAGGGGACTGGGGCATTTGAAACGGGGAGAAGCACGAGAGCAAATAGAGCTTATGCTCAAGGATCCGATCCCGGGGGTAAGAGAGTCTGCGGCGGCAGCCTTGTCGAATCTTGGAGGAGAGGAATCACTTTCTGTGTTGAAGGAGGCTCTTGGAGACCGTGCTTTCACGGTGCGTGCCGCCGTGAGCGCCGCCATCCTGCAATTGGACCAACCGTACGACACGGTGGCTGTCACGATCAGGGGATTGGCTCAACAGAATGACACCGGGGCGAGGTCTTCGGCCGCATATGCGCTAGGGAAGGCAACTAAGGCCAATTTGGCCGGCGCAGTTGAGATGTTGAGCACTCTGGCGCTTGATCCGCTCCCCGGTCCGAAAATCGTGGCGATCCGTTCACTGGGTCGAATCGGGGGGACCGAACTCAAGCCGTTGTTAAAGGAATCCTTACACGATCAGAACGAAGCGGTTAGAGCTACTGCGGGTGGTGCCCTTTTAAGAATCATAGGGATAGAGTAATAAGGGGACGATTTTATCCCCAGGGGCCCCTTGTTTACGATTGACAGGGTACGTTAGGATTTTATATAGATACTCGGTCCAACGCAGCCTCGCCAAGACGTCGTCGATCGAGTACACCAGAGATGGTGCTGTTCCCCAGCACTACTCCCAGGCCGGTGGAAGCAAGAACGGGGGCCATGAGCGAGCAACTATTTTAGTTTGTTAATCACAAGGAGGCAGCACAATGAAGAGCGTCTTACGAGCAGTTATGGGTTTGGCAGCCGTCGCATTTTTGGCGACGCCGCTGACCTCGTTTGCAGGGGGAGCGATTTCCGGAAAGGTGACTTATGCCGGAAAGTCAGAACAGAAGGAGTTCTCCTTGAAGAAGTTCCCGAATCCCGGTTTCTGCGCAAAGAACCCGAATCCGGGGCTAGTGGATGGAGATAAGCGGTTCCTTCCCACGATCGAAGTGGCCAAGGACGGAGGATTGAAGAACGCAGTAGTGGCGGTGATGGGTGTTGAGGATAAGGCGTTCATCGATGGCTACAAGGGTACGAATGTTGTGGCAGAATTTTGCGAGTTCCTGCCGTTCGCGGGCGTAGTGGTGCAGAAGCAGAATTTCCACGTCGAAAACCATGATGCCGATCCGGATGATCCAAAGTCCAAGGAAGGCGTGCTCCACAATCCACATAGCTTCGTCGTGAAGGGTTTCAGCTCTTCCACCGGTTTCAACATCGGTCTGGCCAAGAAGGGCGACTCCCTCGATAAGCCTGTGGTATTTCGTGGCGGTGCGGAGAAGGTTGGTTACTACCGTTTGCAATGTGACCAGCATGAATTCATGCAGTCCTTCTTCCTGCCCGTGACGAACCCTCACTATGCAGTCACGAAGGAAGACGGTTCCTTTGAGATCAAGGGTGTCCCAGCCGGCAAACACAAGGTTGTCGTCTGGCAGCCGTTTATCGACAAGGGCAAGCGGGCCGAGTTTGAAGTCGAGGTAAAGGACGGCGGGGCAGCCAATCTGAAGGCTGAACTGAAGTAACTCTCGTCTTTTACTTTAAGAAGTCGTGTGCTCCACGGGCAGCGGAGAATTCCGCTGCCCGTTGTTTTTTGCACTCCATCGCGAGGTTTCTGCGCCTTGCCTTTCCCTTTCTGAACTGGTTAAGATGCTGACTTTCAAAGCTAAATTTCCTAGAGGACAGGTGTGTCACGAGAACTTTCGCTCGCGGAAATCTTTCAGCTCGGCTACTACTGGGAAACCAAAATTCTCCTGACAGCTGTCAGGCTCGATGTGTTTTCTGCCCTAGATGGGAAGCCGAAAACCGCCTGTGACGTTGCTGCCCGAATCGGCGCCCATGAACCGACCCTGACTCTGCTTCTCAACGCTTTAGTGGCTTTACGGTTACTCTCGAAGGAGGGAACGGTTTACACAAATTCATCTGCCGCAGAGAAACACCTCGTCAGGCACTCTCCTCAGTACATCGGGCATTTGCTCCTCCTGCATGATGCCGAATGGAATAACTGGGGAAAACTTGAAGAAACGATCCGTACCGGCCGACGGTCGGTCGACCGGCATGTTTTCGAGACCGATCCTGAATTGGGCGGCAATGTACTTGCTGTCCTCCATAGGATTGGTCAACAGAGCGGACCTGATTTGGCCAAACGCCTGCAGTTGAGTGGTGCAATCAGAATGCTGGACCTTGGAGGGGGGGCCGGGACCAACGCGATTGCGTTTTGTCAGGTCTATCCCGAATTGACTGCGACGGTCTTCGACCTTCCTTCAACATTACGACTGACGGAGCGGACGATTAAAGATGCTGGATTGGAAAACAGGATTTCGCTGTTTCCAGGTGATTTCAATAAGGATTCTCTCGGGGGACCCTACGATCTCGTCCTCATGTCCGATATCCTGCACTATCAGACCTTTGCTGCCAACGAGGCGATTGTGAAGAAAGTTTTCAACCATCTCTCGCCCGGTGGCCGCTTGATCATCAAAGACCGTTTTCTAGATGAGGCTGGGACAGGACCGGCATGGACGACAGCCTTCGCCATCCACATTCTGGTGAATACGCAACAAGGCGGATGTTACAAGACGAGCGATGCCCTTCAATGGATGACGAATGCGGGGTTTGGTTCTTCCGCAGAAATCGAGAAGACGGCGGTGGTTGAAGGCGTGAAGGGCAACAGGTAAGCGACGCTATGGACTGGCTGCGAGATCCAGGGTTTCTCGGAACCCATGCCACAATCGGAGCGGACCTGAGTCAGTTGATGGCGACACTGTTTACCGGGCTGTTCATCGTGGGATGGATTCAGGCGAAAAAATCTCAAGCCAATGCGCACCATTGGCTTATGCTTGGCGGCATGATCGCCATGCTGGCGTTCTTCGTCGCTTACTATCTGTTCCGTCAACTCGGCGTTTTGGCGGTTGAAGGAAAAGAAGGCTTCGGTGGCTCGCAAGCACTCTACGACTACGTCTTCATTCCGGTTCTGACACTCCATATTATTCTCGTCATTATCGGGTTGGTGATGGCCGTGTACATGATCGTCCTCGGATTTCGTTCCCAGCAGGTCTCCGATGGCATCCGTTCGCTGAACGAATCACTCCTGCAGACTTCATGGAAGAAAGTGGCGATGATCTTCGGCATCGTCACGGTCCTGGTGGCGGGATTGTTTCTCGCTCGGGTGGCGTCGGCGGGGTTTTCGGTGAGGAAGATGGAAGTCTATGTGGGGTTCTTGTTGTTGGTCGCGATTGTCTTTGCGATCGAGATGACCATTCAGCGAGTCTGGCCGAATGGCGCCAAGCGGCATCGCGCACTGGGCAAATTCACGATGATCATCTACTGCATTCTGTTCGTAACGGGTACGTTCACGTACACGATGCTGTACATCCTGTATCCCGGAAAGATCGGGTAACCCAACGATGCTGACCTGTGGCTGCGGGCGTTGGATGCACACGGAAGGGATCGAAGAACGGAGTGTAAGGGAAGTAGGGCCCACATGGTTCGTCCGATCGGAGTGCCGTGGCTGCGGTTTCAGGGTTGGAGTGGATCTCCCGGCTCACGAGCCGAGTGTTTTTATCGATCGCTTGATGTGGACGGACGAAGCGGCGCATCGGCTCGAGCGCATGCCGCCTTATATGGCACCTCTGTTCCGGGACGAAGTTGAGCAGGATGTTCGGGCGCGCGGTGAGCGGGTTATTTGTTATGACACTCTATTGCGACCCAGGACCAGCGAGCGAATCGAGTGGGATCAGGAAGCAGAGCGTCGTTTAGAGAATGTGCCGGCTCCTGTCCGTGCCATGGCGAAGATCGAGTTGGAACGGACGGCCGCGGATCGTGGCCAAAACAGGATAACTGTGGCTTTGATGGAGGAGATCAAAGCCAAGTACTTCGGGATGGGAGCAAAGGGCTGACGAGGTTCTGGCGTCGATCACAGCTCGTCCACGCACCCCGCCCGGTGTAGAGCCCCCGCTGCGGGCGAGCATGCGATCGACACCATCCGCTCAGTGCGGAGAACAGGGATATTAAGAAATGTTGCATCGGATGGCGTTGCGGGTATTGCCGAGTTTGAGTCTGGCCGTCACGGAGGATTCCGTCAGGAAACGGAAACGGTTGGTCATGTTCGTGCCCGGACTTGTGGCGTTCGGAGTCTATCGTGTGGTGAAACTTCTACAGCCGCTTACCGAGCCGATGGTTCTACTTATGATCAGCGGGACGGTCGCGATTCTTACCTCTCTGTTGTCGTATCGAGTGGGGCGAGGGGCATCCTGGAGGACCGTCATTAAAGAGGACGGATCCAAGCTGATCGCTTGGATATCCGGATGGATCGGATTCGCGTACGGGGTGCAGTTGTCCTTGCTCGTCTTGGCTCTTTTGTGGTTAGTCGGATATGACTATTTGAAACATCCGGATGGCCCGGCCATGATGGCGATCATCATCTCTTGTACGGCTGTCGCGCGTGATGCCTTTGAGATCGGTCACGTGCGAAGAATTGCTTTGATGGGAAGGCCCTTCCCAACCTTCCCGAACGGCGTGCCGCTCCGTCAGATGATGGGGACCCATGCAGCAGTGCTGGCCCCGTGGATTGGTGCCGGACTGCTCCTCGGGGGATTGGGTTCTTCGCTCGGACACTTCGTTGAGAGCCATCAAGCTGCCGTGATTGTTCAGTTGTCGGCTGTTACGGTGTTCGGTGGGGCTATCGCGCTATGTTCATACTTCGGCGGGCTCAGACCGCAATCTGAATGGAGGGCTGGCCTTTTTGCAACGAAGCCGATTGAGTTATTGAAATACTGGTGGTGGCCGGGACTGGCCTTCGCCTCAACGTATTATCTTGTGGCAGCCGGAGTGGCTTTATTCGTTTTGAAGCAGCCGGGAGTTCCAGCAGCCTTTGCCGTAGCCGCCGGCGCGTTGGTCGCAGCGATGATGGCGCTGTACGGGTACTACCTTGGTTACCGCCGTCAGATCGAAGATCAGCAGGGACAGGTGTTGAACAGCAACCTGCTCCGGTGCCCGTTCGTTATGGGCATTCTCGGAAAATCGACGGGCCTAGGCGCCGGTGTTTCAGCTGCACCGGCCTCAAAGGTGTAACGTGACAGCCAGAAAAATGTTGTTTTCCGGAAAATTGTTAGGGCTTCCTCTCTGTATCTTCCTTGTGGTTCTTATTGGACAGGGACTGGGCGCAGGTTTACCTGCCGGTGCAGAGGAGGCCACGGATCTCTACTATAAAACGTCCGGAACTCCGTCAGGACCTTCGGCGCCGGCCCCTGGTGACACGGTCTACTCTCGCATCGGCTCGTTCGACAGCCGGCTGGTGGTATGGTTCGTCACGCAGCAGCATACCTACTTCGGTGGTTTCGTTCTGGCCCTGCCCTTGTTTTGCGCGCTGCTCGAATTCCTGGGGTTGCTGACAAAAAAACCAGCCTTGTCGCTTCGGTACGACGGACTGGCGAGAGATTTGGCAAAAGTCGCTCTACTCGCATTGTCGGTTACGGCGGTTGTGGGCAGCCTCATGTTGGTCATGTTCCTTAGCCTCTATCCCAGTTTCATGAAGTATATGGGAGGGACCTTCAAGTCGTTCATGCCGTTCTATGCCTTGGTGTTTGTCGGAGAGTCGTTCCTGCTCCTCCTCTATTACTACAGTTGGAACCGTATGGCGGAACGAGGCCTGAAGTGGATCCATGCGTCGATCGGTATTATGACGAACGTTTTCGGGACGGCGTTGCTGCTGCTTGCCAACTCCTGGGCCGCGTTTATGATGGCTCCGGCTGGTGTCGATGCACAAGGACGATTCTTGGGGAACGGTTGGCATTTGCTGCACTCTGCACTCTGGAATCCTCTCAATGTCCACCGTTTCTTGGCGGATATCATGTCGGGCGGTGCCGTGGTATTGGCCTATGCATGCTACCGGTTTTTTACCAGTCGGAGTGATGGGGAGCGGGCCTACTTCGATTGGGTTGGATACATCTTCCTGTTTGTCACGGTCTGTGCGTTATTGCCGATGCCGATTGCGGGGTATTGGCTGATGCGGTCTGTGTATACGTTCCGCCAAAGCATGGGTGTAACCATGATGGGCGGACTGCTGACCTGGTTGTTTGTGGTGCAGGCGCTCCTGATTGGGGCGCTGTTTCTCGGCGTGAATTATTATATCTGGCAGAGCATGGCGCGGGTCAGGGGAGGGGAACGGTATCAACCCTATTTCCAATTTTTGCTCGGCGCTTTGATGCTGGCGCTGTTCGTGTGGCTGACGCCTCATACCATTATGATGTCAGCGGGCGAGGTGAAGGCGATGGGTGGAGCCCAGCACCCGGTCGTGGGCAATTACGGCGTGATGTCGGGTAAAAACGGGGCGATCAATGTCATGATCCTCATTACCGCATTGAGTTTTCTCTACTATAGGCGGGCGAACAGGACAATCACGGTGCCATGGGCGAAAGCGGGCAACATCCTGATCGGAACAATCTACGCAGTCGGCCTGGTCAACATCCTGTGGTTGGCCGTCTATGGGTTCTATGTGCCGGCAAAGATTCGCGTCGGGCTTTCGTGGCCGCAGACGATGACCACGTTGACTGTCCTGATTACAACGCTGCTGATCAATCGAGCCATGTTGAAGGGTTCGATCGTGCACGGGCCTATTCAATGGGGGAAAATTCCCCTCCGAGGCATGATCGGACTGTTCGGACTGGCGGCGGCGTTTTCCTGGGTCATGGGACTGATGGGATATATCCGTTCGTCCGGGCGATTGACCTGGCATGTGAATGAACTGATGGCGGATGTGTCGCCCTGGGCTTTCACACCGGCGTTGGAGTTTGCGGCGAAAATGGTGACGTTGAACATGGTGGTGTTCTGGGGAGCGGTTTTAGTGCTGTTTTGGATGTGTCAACGCGGCCAGCAGCCGGAAATGGGCGAAGAGTGGGTGGAGGAGAATGCACAGGCTTTGGCGCCTGCTCCTTCCCAAGAGGCATAACGATTGACAGAGGAATACTGAAGATATGATGAAAAGAGCATGGTGTCGCGGGGCGGTTGTCGGTGTCGTCGTGCTGTGGTGCGGTCTTAATTTTTTCGATTCAGCACGCGCAGAAGGGCAGAAGTTGGTCCTCGAGGATTTCCAGGCGAAAGAGGCCGATGGGTTCCCGTCGAATTGGGATCATGAGAGTCAGCGCAGCCAATCAAAGGGGAGAGAAGCGTACAAGGTGCAGACCGAAAATGGAGGCAACTTTCTTTCAGCTAAAGATGCGGGGCAGCGGATAAAGAAGAAAAAAATCGATTGGGATCCCAAAGCCTACCCCATCTTAACCTGGCGCTGGCGTTTGAACAAGGCGGTCACGGGAACTGAGCCTGTTGCGGCAATCTACGCATCGCTTGATACGGATCTCCTGTTCATCCCCGTGTTTACCAAGTACATCTGGAGTGCGACGAAGCCCGAGGGGACATTCACGGAAGGTGGGATGTTCAGCGGTTCAGAGATTGTCGTGCAGAGCGGGACCAAGGACGTAGGGCAATGGATTGAAGAGCGGGTGAATGTATATGAAGATTTCAAACGGATACATGATCATGAGCCGGCGCAGAAAGCATGGGGCATTTCGATCATCGCGGGCCCCGGAGTAGAAATCGATTTCGGACCGATCGTGGCGGTTTCAGGAAAATAGTTCAGGTCAAGACGAGGGGGCTGCACGCATCAGGAATAGGACTCATGTCACGGCACAAGATATTCGACATCGCATTCGGCCTGGTCGTGATGGGAACCGTTGGTGTCCTCATCGGGCTGATTATGGGCGGCGGACTTGCTCCGATCGCGATAGGGATTGGTCTTGCGCTAGGCGGTGTCATCGGGTTCCTCGGTGGACGCAGGTTTTTAATCAGTATCCTTGTCGGCGCTGTGTTGGGTGGGTCGCTCGCATGGCTGGTGGCCGGTTTTGATCGTGTCTGGGTCGGTGCAGGGGCAGGTGCTGCAATGGGCGGATTTCTCGGCGTTCAAATTTCGATGCTTCTGGATGTGCGTGCCGCAAGGAAGGCTACACAAGAATCAGTAGAGCCGTCTGCCTAAGGCAAGACGGCAGGAGTAGGACGGGTCATGGAAAACAAGGGTGTGCTCGTCGGGTCGATCATCTTCGTCTTTGCATCCTTCTTTCTGATGATCGGCATGTTGGTGTATGAGTCTTACAAAGCCAAGCAGATGAAAGAACTGGCGAATTCTATTCGAACGGAAACACGAACGACCACGGTCAGCATCCCGACTCAGGATTTTTCAATGTACAAGACCAAAATCGGCGACGAAGGCCGTGAGATGGTCCAGATTCCGGAAGGACCATTTACCATGGGTAGTAACGACGGAGATCCGGACGAAGCTCCCGAGCATCAGGTATTCCTTAAAGGGTTTTTCATCGATCGGAGAGAAGTGTCGCAAGACGAGTACGCCCGGTTTGCGAAAATGACTAAGCGACCGATGCCGCGGATCGAAGTATTCGAAGATGATCAATCCAAGTTGTTAAAGCCAGAATATCCGGCGATGAGTGTCTCATGGGACGAAGCGACGGCCTATTGCAAGTGGGCCGGCAAACGGCTTCCAACCGAAGCGGAGTGGGAGAAGGCTGGGCGTGGTGAAGGCAGGCGAAAATATCCTTGGGGAGATAAATTCGCTACTAACGTGGCTAATGTCGCCGGGAGCGAGGATGGATATAAGTATCTGGCTCCGCCAGGTTCCTTCGAAGCGGGACGAAGCCCCTATGGAATCGATGACATGACCGGCAACGTCGCCGAGTGGGTCGCCGATTCTTACGATGAACATTATTACAAGAAGTCTCCCTATCAAAATCCAAAAGGGCCGGAGAGTTCAGAGCTTAAAATTGTCCGTGGAGGGTCGTGGAGGGAGACCGAGCACAACGCCAGACTCTCCAAACGATTTGCGGCGAAGCATTGGAGGAATGACATCACCGTCGGAATCCGATGTGCAAGCGATCTCGAGGCCGAAGCCAACTAGTCCTTTTCGTAATCCTCTATGCTTGAGACCAAATTCAAGGTCGCCTTCCTGCTAACCGTTCTCGCCTTTGCCGCGATTCCTATAATAGGTATTCTCCGGGGAACAACACTGACTCCGTTTGAAGAACCTCCGCAGAACCAAACTGAACCTGCCGTGCCCGTTGAAGAACCTGTTTCGCAAGAAACTCCGATCGAAGAAGAGATGGTTGAAATTCCGGCAGGACCTTTTATTCGAGGGACAGAGAGCGGCGGATTCGATGAACGACCGAAGCGAACGATCGTGCTCGACACGTTTTCCATCGATCGATACGAAGTCACCAACCATCAATACCAACAATTCGTCTTGGCGACGGGTCATCGCAAGGCTGGTCCTCCGTCACGGTACGCAAAGAGCATCGGGAAGATGCGGGGACCCAATCAGCCGGTCGTCTATGTATCCTGGGGCGACGCTTCCGAGTATTGTCGCTGGAAGGGGAAGAGGCTCCCTACGGAGGCTGAATGGGAGAAGGCAATGCGGGGGACGGACGGGAGGCTGTGGCCATGGGGAAATGAGGAAAAATTGAATGGTGCCAACTGGGCCAGGGTTCAGGACGGCTATGAAGTCTCGGCTCCTGCAGGTACTTTTCGAGATGATCGCAGCCCTTACGGAGTAATGGATGGTGCCGGAAATGTAATGGAATGGGTCGGAGATTGGTACAGCGAGCTGTACTACAAGGATTCCCCTGAGAAGAATCCTCAGTCTCCTGAGTTCGGCACCTTCAGAGTCTTGCGCGGGGGGACTTATACAACAACAGGGGATGACGTTCGGATTACTAGCCGGAGCAAAATGGTGCCAGACTTTCGCGATGAAACTATCGGGTTCCGATGCGCGATTTCGGGAGCCGTACGAGAAGAGAAATCGACGGAGAAAGGGTGAGAAAACTACAGGAAATCAAAGTAGTAGAGGATCAGAAACACGGCCAAAATTATATTGACAACCATACCGGCCAAAACTATAATGTCGAACACTTTTGAGTTTTTCGTCATGATTTTCCTTGTTTTTTCGCACCCTGCGAGGAATTTGGAATAACACACGGATATGTGCGTGTCAAGAAACGCACGGGATTAAACTGCTCACCTACCATTTCCATCAGGAGAAGGAGAAACAATGGCTACGGCGTCTGCACCGGATAGCGAACTCAAAATTAAAATCGGGAAAATGATTTTTTACATTACTTGTGCGGTAGGGCTTTGGTTCTTTTATTGGTTTGCTGGCATGCAGTGCCCCTGCTAAAGAATCGTTTCACATTCTGACCGTCTAGCGTGCTGCATCCGAAAAATTAGGATGCGGCAGGAGGAGTGAAGAGCAATGAGCGCGCTGAACAATCCCGTCGTAGCCTTTATTGTGTCCATCATTATTGTGGTGGGATATTTTACGCTCGTAAACCATTACCTGATGGATATGCAGGGCCTCGATTACTGGTACCTGTTCCGCAAGTAGTGACGGTAAAAGGTATACGGCTTGGTTCGATTTGAAGAGTAACGTAAAGGGTCTATTTCGAAATGCATCAAGGAGGTATCCCATGGGTTTTGTAGCCCGGAAGAAATTGCTCTCAGTCATGGCGCTTTGCGCGATGGTTGGGCTCCTCCTCCTTCCGATCGTCGTAGCACTGCCGTCACTGGCCGCGGGTGAAGAGGCTCCCGCAGATACTGCCGGTGCGCCGGCTGCCGAGGGCGAGAAGAAAGAAGGGGA
Source organism: Petrachloros mirabilis (assembly GCF_975968855.1). Taxonomy (NCBI): domain Bacteria; kingdom Bacillati; phylum Cyanobacteriota; class Cyanophyceae; order Synechococcales; family Petrachlorosaceae; genus Petrachloros; species Petrachloros mirabilis. Next base: position 5,541 of record NZ_CDLUDY010000088.1, on the reverse strand, counting down.
AAAGGTCGAGAAGGGGCGAGACGTTTATTATAAAACGGAGGGCATCGTCGTCGGTGCTCCCGCTCCGAAGACCACGGACGGTCCGAAAGACTATCCACGTTATAACTTCGAAAGCCGCGTGCTGCTCTGGTTTGCCAACCAACAGCATTTGTATTACGGCAGTTTCGTCCTCGCTGTGCCGATCTTTTGCATGGTTATCGAGTTCATGGGTGTCGTAACGAAGGACAAGGCTCTGGCAAAGCGGTACGACCAATTGGCCTATGACTTCATCAAGATCAGCCTTACCGCCTATTCGTTGACGGCTATCCTTGGTGGTATTCTGATCTTCACCTTCCTGACTCTCTACCCAGCATTCTTCGGCTATCTCTCAAGCATCTTCCGGCCGGTCATGCACATTTATGCGTTGATGTTCGTGGCGGAAAGCGGAACCCTCTACATCTACTATTACGGGTGGGACAAGATGAAGGAAGGGTTCTTGAAGTGGATGCATTTAAGCATGTCAGTCATCTTGAACGTTATCGGCACACTGTTGATGTTCTTGGCGAACTCGTGGATCGGCTTCATGATGTCGCCGGCCGGTGTCGACGAGCAGGGACGTTTCCTGGGCAATATCTGGCACGTGATTCACACGGCCTTATGGAACCCGTTGAACGTCCACCGCATCCTCGGAAACATGGCCTTCGGTGGCGGTGTCGTCGCGGCGTATGCGGCCTACAAGTTCCTGGCGTCCAAGACCGATGAAGATCGCGCCCATTATGATTGGATGGGGTATATCGCGATGGCACTCGGCGTGGCGTTCTTGATCCCGCTGCCCTTTGCCGGATACTGGCTGATGCGCGAGGTGTATGCGTATCGTCAACAGATGGGCATCACGCTCATGGGCGGATTGCTCGCCTGGCTCTTCATCATTCAGGCAACCATGATCGGAATTCTGTTCTTGAGCACCAACTATTATCTCTGGCAGGCGCTTGGACGAATGCGCGGTGCAGAGAAGTATCAGCGCTACCTCAAGTATCTCGTTTTTCTGCTTGTTTGCGGGTTCCTTGTGTTTATCACTCCGCACACCATGGTCATGACACCTGCTGAGCTGAAGGCAATGGGAGGGCAGCAACATCCGGTGCTCGGTAACTATGGCGTCATGTCTGCCAAGAACGGCGGCATCAACGTCATTATTACCACTACGGTGTTGAGCTTTGTCTGGTACATGCGAGGCAACAAGGTCTCGACTGTATCCTGGTCAAGGTTCGGCAACATCTTCATGGGCGTGTTCTTCTTCTTTGCGTATGTCAACATTATCTGGTTGGCCATTTACGGCTATTACATTCCGGCCAACGTGCGCGTTGGCTTGTCCGTGCCGCAGGTGGCGACGACCCTTTCCTGCCTCTTCTTCATGTTTGCTCTCAACAGCGTCATGATGAAGGGTGCCAAGCAGATGGGGCCGATCGAGTGGGGCAAGATTTCAGCCCGCTCGCAATACGCCCTGATCATGTTAGCGACAGCCTTTACCTGGATGATGGGATTGATGGGCTACATCCGCTCCTCGGTCCGTCTCTTCTGGCATGTGAATGAAATCATGCGTGACAATTCGCCATGGGCCTACACCCATACAGTCGGGTTTGCCGCCAACATGATCTCGTTCAACGTGTTGTTTTTCTGGATCAGTATCCTTTTCGTCTTCTGGCTCGGAAGCTTGACGGCGAAGAAGGTTCCAGTTGGAGAAAAGGCCGGGGTTCCAGGTGGTGCGCCGCAGCCAGCGGGTAGCCACTAACCATCATTATCGAGCATTGGCTCCGTGGGGGAGCACAATAGTGTGCTCCCCCCACGGTCTAGCCGCAGGAGGTCAAAACCGTGGGTAATTTGATTAACGAAGCCCTCTCAATGGGGTGGATGGCCCTAGCCCTGCTGGTCGGGCTGCTCATCTATTTCCAAGTTTCGATCAGTGATCCTGTCGCCAAAAAACGCGCGACGTTCAAAACCTTCATCGGTATCATTGCAGCGTTCCTGATGTTCATCGCCATCGCGAACTATAAGAACAACTTCTATGGCGAGAACCGACTGTTGCCCGTATCCCTTGTGATGATCACCGCCACGACATTCATGATGGCGCTGTACTTTACTAATATCGGCCCATTGTTGAAGATCGGCGGGTTCATGTTTTTTGTCGCGGCCTTTCTCTCCGGCTACGGCAATTGGTTACCTCAAGTTGAAGGTGGATTTCCTCCTGCCGAAGTTAAACTGCAGTTCGATGCAATGACGCCTCAACAGCTCGCGGATGAGGGAGAAAAGATCATCTTTGGGGGACTCGGCCAAAGCAAGGTGCAGGGGGCTATCGGCAAAGGACAATGTCCTTTGTGCCATGGGTTCAATCAAGGGTTCCTGAGCGAGCGGGCTCCGAACCTCTTTGGAGTTCCTGATCGGGCCAGTGAACGATTGAAAGACCCCAGGTACCACAAGGGGAAGGCGGAAGACCGGGATACAGTCCAGAAAGAGTCTTTCCCCGGTGCGGGAACTGCCGAAACAGGACAGGAGTATATTGCTGAGTCACATGCGTGCCCCAGCTGTTTTGTCGTGGAGGGGTTTGGGCTGAAGGGCTCAAATGATAGAGAAAGTCAAATGCCGAGAATTCACAAGCCACCTATTTCGTTGACGCTAGGAGAACTCGCGGCAGTGGACACTTGGTTGTATGTGCGTGAAGGTAAAGAGCCGCCGAGCTACGACGAAATTATTAAATCCTATGAGAAGTTTATCCCGGAGGGAGATCGGCCTCAGGCCCAGGAAGAAACGCCTGCCGGACCTCCCAGCGCCCTATTGGCGGACGGAACTGAGCCAGTCGATAAGATTTTTGCCAAAGGACAGTGTGTAGTCTGCCACACCATTCCAGGCATCCCCGGCGCAATTGGCACCCAAGGTCCCAAGCTGGAAGAGGGGACGAACGCGCCGAACCGAATCAAGGATCCAGCATACAAAGGGGCCGCGCATAGCACTTCTGAGTACATCATGGAGTCTGTGGTGTCACCCAGTGCGTACGTTGTAAAAGGATTTCCTGACAATCTGATGCCTAAGGTGTTTGGGCAGAAATTGAGCGCAGGAGCCTTGAAAAAGATTGTCGATTATCTGTCAAAGGTGAAGGCGGGTGCGCCGCCTCCACCGATATCCTAATCAGTAGATATAAGGGAGTTCACCCATGAAAGCATTGATGTCAGTCGGCGCATTGATAGGAGTCGTCGGGCTCCTGTTGCTGGTCGGGATGATCTTCGGCGTCGTCCCAGCGAACACCGTGCGCTTAGTCGAAGGCTATATGCCGATGCAGATGCTTTTCGAGCTTATGATATATGTCGCGGGATTTGCCGGCCTGAGTTATATGCTGAACGCCATGGGAATGGCGATCCCTCGCTTTTGGCAGGGGATCGGGTTCTGGGCGTTTATTCTGCTGTATCTGAAATTCCGCGTGTATCCTCCGATTCCGTTCAGTGTCCGTGCGATGTATGGGACGGTGTCCCTCGTGGCCGTTTTCATGTGGGTGTCCTCGAACGAAGAAGATTGGAAGAAGTTCAAGCAGCCGATCATGAACGTGCTTGACGCGCAGACGGGGATGAACAAGATGCTTCGATACACATACTTGTTTATCCTCCCTATCCTCATCGGAGGGTTCTCTTACAATGCAATGAAGCCGAAATCGGAGGAACCGATCGAGTTGCGTACTGTGCATCCGGCGCCGCCCGCCAGCACCAAGGTGCATGGAAAGACTTATGTGCTGCAGACATCCCAGAACCCGTATCGCGTTAATCCTGAAGGGAAGTACGATCAGGAATATACGAACGCGAATATCGTTGAGCAGGGCATGGGACGTCTGATGAAGCCCAACGCAAACCCTTGGGATGAGAATGCGGTTGGCTACCTCAAGTATGTCCGCGAAGGCGGTGAAATCTTCTTCCAGAACTGCCACTTCTGCCACGGCGATAATCTAAACGGTCGTGGTCTGCATGCGTTCGCATTTAACCCCATTCCGGCCAACTTTACAGATCCGGGAACAATTGCACAATTGCAGGAAACATTCATCTTCTGGCGTGTCGCAAAGGGTGGAATCGGACTGCCCAACGAAGGTTTCCCGTGGGCCTCGGTCATGCCGCCTTGGGAACAACATCTGACCGTCGATGAAATCTGGAAGGTGATTTTGTTCGAGTATTGGCACACTGGTTACTATCCCCGTACTTGGGATTAATCATTTACAGATTTTTAGAAAACCTGGACATACGACATGAGGGTAAACATGAAGAACAGTTTAGCTAAGAAGGCAGGAGTGGTTGCCGTAACCGCCTTCGGATTCATCTTGGCCTCTGGCTCAACCGGCGTCTCGCTCTTTGCGCAAGACGCATTGCCGGAGGGATTTAAAAAGGGGGAATTACCCCCCGAACCTCCAGCTGAGATGATTGAGGCGGGCAAACGCGTGTACTTTACGAAGTGTGTATGGTGTCACGGGGTCGATGGTGCGGGCGACGGGCCTGGTGCCGACCGGCTGTGGCCTCGCCCCCGTAATTTTAATCAAGGGACATTCAAGATTCGGCATACAGCCAGCGGTGAACTTCCGCTGTTTGACCCCAAGAAACCGACTCCCGGGGAGAATGATTTATTCGAAACCGTAACGCACGGGTTGCCGGGTTCTGCCATGCCTTCCTGGGAAGGGATTTTGACGGAAGAGCAGAGGTTGCAAGTGCTCGCTTTCGTAACGAACCAATTAGTGAAAGACCGCAGTTTCCAGGACCAGGACACAGAAACGCAGACAGTGCTCCAAATTGCCGCGATGGAAGCCAAGCCCGCGACGGAGGAAAGTGTCAAGCGCGGGTCTGAACTTGTCGTTGAAAGGAAGTGTGTTGAATGTCACGGAATGGAGGGACGTGGTGACGGGAACGCCTTCAACCTGAAAGATGACTGGGGCTTCTCAATTCAGCCGGCCGATTGGCATAAGTGCTGGAACTTCCGTGGCAGCCGCCAAGATCCTTACAACGTGAAGAACATCTTCCGGACGTTCTCAACCGGCGTCAACGGAACTCCAATGCCTTCCTTCGCAGATACTACCACTGTTGACGAGCGGTGGGACATCGCGAATTTCGTCAACTCACTCTGCGAGCGTGATACGGAAGGTAATCCGCTTCCGATCGATCCGCTGACCGACAAGCCGAAAATCAATTTCGTTATTCCATCGAATCCTGTCGAGGGAGAAATCCCAGATGACATGGAGAACGAAGCATGGAAGCTGGCTCCAAAGCGATATGTGGCAATGGGCGGGCAGATCACCCATAAACCACGGAACTTCGTAAACCGGATCGACGATATCTGGGTCCGTTCACTCTATAACGATCAGCACATTGTGTATCTTGTTGAGTGGGATGACAGGACGAAGAGTGTCGCAAAAGAGGAATTGCCATGGCAGCCGACCGAGGTGAATCTCGATATCAAGGAGCAGGAGCCAACCACGGGTGAGGAAGGGTCAATCGCTTGGAATCAGAACAAATACACAGTGTACAATGACGCAATTGCGAT
>NZ_CDLUDY010000087.1:0-2001 GCF_975968855.1 Petrachloros mirabilis | reverse complement strand
TGGGACCCCACTCGTGAATCACCAGGTTAGAGGTGAGCGACGCGGGGGAGGTTGCCTCTTGCCTCTTGCTTCGCGCCTTCTCGCGAGCCATGACGCGCTCGTAATAATCGCTCGCGAGCGCATGAGCCAGCCGATAGTCCGCTGAGGCAAACGACTGGTAATAATTCCGGATCTGATCGCCTCGGACCCGGTAGAAGAGATGGTTGAGGTGGGCTTGCCACTGGTCGACCGGCTTGTAGTCGCCGATCAGCTGGGGTAAGGCATCTGGGTCTTGAAGCATAATTCGACCACTCTCTTTTGCATGTCCATTCTTGTTGGGAGCCGAATACTAACAGATGGTTGGAAAGAGCCGCAACGGGCCGTTAGAGCCCTTCTTCCTCAACTTCCTTGAAGTGGACTACCGCCTCCTTCCCCTTGTCTCTAGCCTTTCGCTTCCACTTGATGCCGTCCTTGACAGGCCCCTTCTGCAGGTGTACGAAATCGGTATGTTGAAACGATTGCTTGCCTTCTATGTTCTGATTCAAATCGCTATTCCGGCTTCACAGGTTATATCTGCGGAACTTCCTATCACGAAGAATCTTGCGATCCCTGAATATCAAAATAACCAGCAGGAAGTGAAGCCTTACGATTTCAACGCTCCTCCTCAAGGGATGTTCCTATCCATTACGATGGCCGAGGGGTTTGAAGAGGAAGTCGGCTTCCGAAGAACGCATGAAATCGTGCCGGTGAAACCGACGGAACAATTTATGCCAGACGCCTCCGGCATTTTCATCGTGTTCCAGCTCCATCAACATTACCAAGGGTTCAAGATTTTCGGCCTCTGCTTTCCCGAAGCCGTCCCGGGATTGGATACGCAGGCCCCCGTTTCCCAAGACGCCATGTACATCTCGCTGGAGGATGAATCCGGTTACTTGAGATTGCTGCCCCCGGAGGGCGGGTGGAAACCGGGAAAGTACAAAGTCGAGATTCATGCGGGAGAGCAGGTGAACGAGGTCACCTTGATGGGGACCATGCGGTTTACCGTGCTTGCGTCAACTCGTTAGCAACCGGCGACGCGGTCGGCTCGTTTGACCCTCCGGCAACCCTTCTGTAGAATGCCGCCGTGATCGCGCACCACCGCTCAACTGCCAGACACTCCAGCACTTCATGACCGACTCATCACGCCCATGGATTTCTGTCGTCATCCCGATCAAGGATGAGCGGGACAATCTTGTCCCATTGACGGAGAGAATTTTAAAGGTCCTCGAGACTCGAGAGGAGTCAAAAACCGCGCCCTATGAACTGCTGTGTGTTGACGACGGCAGCACGGACGGCAGCAGTGAGATCCTGGATGACCTCGCAAGTCGCAATCCCCACATTGTCGTCGTTCACTTCGACCGTAATTATGGGCTAGGGTCCGCATACGATGCGGCGTTTCGCGAGTCCCGCGGAGATCTGATTGTCACGATGGACGGTGATTTACAGAATGATCCGGATGATATCGGGAAGCTGCTGACCTTCACCGATCGGTACGATCTCGTATGTGGATGGCGAGTCGAACGACACGATAATTTGATCCGTAGAATCTCGTCCCGCATGGCCAATACCGTCCGGGGCCTGGTGACAGGCGATACGATCCACGATACCGGCTGCGCCCTTCGGATATTCAAGCGCGCGGTCGTCGACAAGCTGCAGATGTTCGAGGGCCTGCACCGGTTCTTTCCCGCACTCGCGCTCATGCACGGGTTCCGCGTGACCGAGGTCCCGGTCCGCCACCATCCCCGTGTCCGCGGCGTGGCCAAATTCGGCGTCGGCAACCGATTGTTCAAAAGCCTGTACGACTTGATCGCCGTACGCTGGATGCAGACGCGTGTGTTACGCTATCGCATTGGCCGGCGGGTCGGCCGCTCATGACGCATTGCCGGAATCAAGAGAATCATGCTCGACATTGAAACCATTTGGATCGCTATCGGCTTTCTTGGCCAGGGGCTCTTTTTCGGGCGCTGGGTGATCCAATGGATC
>NZ_CDLUDY010000086.1:0-2715 GCF_975968855.1 Petrachloros mirabilis | reverse complement strand
TCTGATCCTGCCTCCCTTGTCCTTCCTGCCCTGCAACTGTGGCGGGATCAGAATTGTACGGTGTGGCGGACCTGAGTCGGCTTGACAAAATCAAGACCGGGGACGTGGGGCGAATAAAGGGGCCGCTCAGGCGGCAGACGTGAGTGTCACGTTGCGGTACCCGGAGGCTTCATGAAACGAAAAGCCGCTGCCACCCTGCTGCTTGGCTCGATACATCGCAGAGTCTGCGTGTTTCAATAATTCATCGATGCTCTGGTCGTCTTGGGGGTACACGGTGATCCCGATGCTGATTCCAATAGAGATGGAATGGCCTTTCAACTCGAATGCCGTCGAAATCGATTCGGTAATGCGCTTGGCGACGATAACGATGCTCTGCGCCGATGAAACCCCCTCCAGGATAATCGTGAACTCATCACCGCCCATGCGGGCGACGGTATCCACTTCCCGTACGCAGCTCTTCAACCGTTCAGATACCGCCTTGAGCAGTTCATCGCCGATGTCATGCCCCAGGGTATCGTTGACCGACTTGAACCGATCCAGGTCCAACAGCATGAGGCTCATCGGCTGCTGTAACCGTTTACTGCGGGCCATGGCCTGAATCAGCCGGTCGCGAAAAAGCGCTCGATTGACCAAACCGGTCAAATGGTCGTATTGAGCCAAATACGTCAGCCGCTCTTCCGAACGTTTTCGCTCGATGGCATATCGCACCGAACGTGCCAGCAACTCGGGATGGCCCTGACCCTTCACAAGATAATCCTGGGCACCTTGCTGGACCGCCTGCAGCGCCAACGTTTGATCGGTGACTCCACTCAGGACGACCACAGGAATCGAGGGATTGGTCGCATTCACATGCCGTATGGTCGGCAGACCGAACGCGTCCGGGAGGGAAAGATCGAGCAAAATCGCATCGAATCGGTGTGTATCAAGTTGGGAAATGCCATCGCCCAATGTCTTCACGTGGGTGATCTGAAACTCTTCGACGCTCCATTCAGAAAGCAAATCCTGCGTCAAACGCGCGTCGATGTCGTTGTCTTCAATCAGCAAGACTGAAATCATGACAATGATCCGACTGTCAGCTCGTGCCCAACCCTGTCACATGCCGTCAGAGATACGCAGTTCTCCTACGAGCATATATGATTGATTATAACGAAGGCTCTTGGCGTGGAAAGCAAAAAGTGCGTTTATTCAAAGGGACTTAAAGGGACTTATTGCTATCTGGTCGGGGTACGTAATCCGCGGTAAAGCAGTCAGGAGTGAACGAATGACCGGTAATCCATCAGGCAAAAAGACGTACAACCAATTTCCCTTCCCGGGAGAGCATGCCGGGAAGGGGCCGGCACGAACACCGAGCCACAGGCTTCGAGACGCCAGGTTCTCTGAAGCTACCCTGCGTGCAAGGCCTCTGCTCGACGGCGAACCTCTTGAGCCTTTTCCGACTGCCCAAGGTTCTCATAGAGCGAGGCAATATTTGAATGCAGGTGGGTGAGAAGCTGTCCCAGCTGCGCCTCTTGGGCGATGACGTTCGCTTCCAATGCGAGCTTCTTTTCTTCGCTCCGGCGATACCGCTCCTCCAGCCGCTGGATCAGTTGAATCCAGCCCTTGACCTTTCCGGAGTCCAGCTCGGGAGTGGTAGGAAGCGCCTCTCCGCGTTCCAGCGACTTCTCGGTCTGATTCATCCAATTGATGAAGATCAAGAAGTCACCCAATGTGATCTTCAACGCCGACGAAGCCCCTTCTTCTTCGATCACGAGATCTTCCATGACGACTCCTTTAGTAACTAAGGCGAGAATGACAAATCACAATTGGCCCAGCTGTGAACCAACATTCCAATCGATCGCACGAACACACCAGGCCTTGGTAGCCTGCGCAAACAACTCTGCTTGTTGAGATTGGTGAAGCCGGAAGAGGAGATCGAACAAAGACAAAGCAAATGTTCCATCATCGAAGTTCGAAAGGGTCTTCCGTCTTGTACTGCTCCGGGGCTAGCGTTGTCAACGGGTCTCCGGAGCCTGGATTCAAGCAAAATCCGTACGTCTTTATCCCTGCGGCGAGAGAGGGGGGACGTTTAGATAAATTCCAGCCGGCGGGTGTTCCGAGCCAATGGCTGCTTCACAAGCGTACCCCGGTTCGAATGGCCACAACAGCGAACGGCCCTCCCAGGAACCTCTGATACGGATGTATCGGAACGTGGTCCCGAGGCGCTCGGCCTCATCGCGCATCGTGGAGAGACAACCGTCATAGGAATAGGATCGGCGCCCAATAATCATGGGTTCCCCGGTCTGGCTATGGAAGATGGTGTACGGTTCCGCGCAACCGGTCAGGATGGCTGTCAGAAGCCCGAGAAGCACAACACTTCTCATCCGTGGCAAGCTCCAAGAAAGAGGACTGGTGGAAGTCTAGCATTCAGGAAGAGCGGAGTCGAGCGGAAGAGAAAAGGGCCACGTGCTGCTTCACCATTCGTCCGAGGCGGACCTGGTCATCCCCGGCCATTTTAATGAATTCTACGCCGAACCGGTGACCCTGCCGCCAGCGAACCCGTGCCAAGCCGACGGTGAGGGAGGAGGAGCTATCAGGTAAAAGGACCTTCATCTCAAGGTACGAACCAAGTTCCACCATTTTTCTGCTGGAGATTTCGCAGCCGGGCACCGAGACATTCACCACGGTCCCCTCGCCCACGCAATTCTCGCCCGCAAAGATCACCGGAAATTCGGCAGG
>NZ_CDLUDY010000085.1:0-5423 GCF_975968855.1 Petrachloros mirabilis | reverse complement strand
GTCGTTAGAACAGCAGCGTCGGATAGAAGCCAATCGGGTTGGAAGTAACGAGGAGCGGGGATGATCTGAGTTACGCCAGGGCTTCTTCGTTCGTTGCCCCGGCCGCGATGGGACTGGCACTGTGGGTGTAAACGGTCGTGCCGTTGGTATGGGCCACGCCGTTCTTATGGGCGATTCCGTGACCGTTCTTCTGGTTCACGCACTCCACTAGCGACCAAAAACGAAGCGGGTTCACGTTCTGCTTGTTGGCGACATGCAGGTCAGTGTCTTCGAGGACGGTGTTCAGGGACAGATCGGTCCGCCAGCCCAAGTGCTTGGTCAACGGGGAGAGGACCTTCTCCACAGCGGCAACGACTTTGTTTTCGTTGCTGAAATGATTGAGCATAATAATGCGCCCGCCTGGACGGCAGACACGGATCATTTCGCTGACGACCTTCCGGTAATCGGGCACGGCAGTGACGACGTACGCAGCGACGACCGTATCGAAGCTGCTGTCGGAGAAATCCATTGCTCCGGCATCCATCCGATGTAAGATCACGTGGTCCATCTGGTGCTCGACCGTCCGTTTCCTGGCGATTTCCAGCATACCTTCGGAAAAATCGATTGCCACGATCTGGCAATGACGGGGATACATGGGAAGGGCGATTCCTGTTCCGACACCGACTTCGAGAATGCGCTCGTTGGGTTGGACGTTCAGATTTCGTATCGCGGATTCACGTCCCTCGTGAAACACTTTGCCGAAAATCTTGTCATAGACACTGGCATAGGACGTGTAGACCCGTTCAACTTTGTGTAAATCCATGTCACCTCCAACCCACACATCGTGCGCTTTGCGCATCCCAACGAGCAGGGATGAACCGACACGATGTTCACATGGGGAAATTTATAAATGGCGGAGCGCCTAAAATGGAGCGAGGAACCCGCCGGACTCAAGACAGGCGCTACAATAGCCAACTCGCCAGACCGAGTCAACAAATTCTTGTCCGAAAAGTAGCACGGAGTGAGGGGGAGGGGTCACGAAGTGTAGGAGGAGGATGGCTCCCCCTGTCCCCGCGAAAATTCTCCTCACCCCCTTACCCTTCATCGGTTCGAGTCTTGATTCGCGCTTGAGCAGTATGGGATAGGTACGAACATGATCCTTGCGGGACTGTTTGCCAGCGTGTTGCTGATCGGCATTTTCATCGGTGACCGGCTCTATTTCCGAACGCTGTCGGCGGAGGCAAGCCGATATGGATGCCGGATCGGTTGTGGTGAGGAACGGTTGGAAAAGGCAAGCTTGGCGCAGATCCAATCCTGCTTCGACCACATGGGATTGTTGGCAATGCGACACGGAGTCGCCCGATTGTTCGTCGACCCGAACCGTATCCTCTTGCGCCCACGCTACCCGACGCTGTGGGCTTTTTTATGGATCTGGCCGATGAAAGCGACCCTGGATCTTCGGGTCGAAGGCGAGTCGATCGTGCTCTCTTCCACCAAGCGTATCCCATGGGTCTCAGCGATCCTGACGGGACTCTGGTTTCTGATTGTCGGATTCGGTACGTTGGCCACGCTGGTTAGTTATGTGATTGAAGGAGGATTTTCGAACCGGGGCGGTGCCTTGGTGGGCGCGGGGATTTTGACGTTGGGAATTTTGTTTTTCTTTTCCGGATTGGTGACAGTGGTGATGGCCTACCGCATGGAGAACAACCGGCTTGCATTGGTTGTAAGGGAGCTGCAGGATGTCTTGAAAGGGAAGAGACTGCAGGCGGCTACGAACTAAAGAACCTGAGAAAATGATCGTATTCCTGTGGCAATGCGAGCGCAGATCGGTTACGGGCGAGACCGGCGATGATGCCGCGGTGCTTCTTACTCAGTCCCGAGGCTTCAAAAGCCTGGCCGAATTGTTCCCAGCGCAATTCCGTATCAGCAGCGATGCGTGATTGTTCCGGCCGGGGGAGGGCATGCAGCGATGTGGTAAGTGCCCGGATCGCCTTTTCCACGCTTTCGTAAGGAGGGGCCAGCTTCAATCGGGCATAGAACGTTTCCAGGTGAGAACGGAACTCCTCGCGCAGGCTGTGAACCGGATCGGTGGAAGTTGTGTTGGCTGGTGGGGAGATCGGTTCAGACATCGTCGTAAGACGGATGATACGGTATGATGGTTTCAAGAGACAACAGGGGAAGGTATCTTCATCGAACACAGGTAAGGAGGTCAGCATGAGAACAAGTCAGTGGGCGGCTGTATCGTTGGCGGGATTCCTGATGTTGGGAGGGTGCTCCTCTTATCATCACCAACATCATGGGATGTCCGGTGGAGGGAAGGGTGAAGCCTACTGGCAGAAGGGCCAGCAGGACATGGATGGTTTGATCGATCGTACCGTGAAGGACCAAGAGAAGGCCAAGCAGGTCAAGGGCATCGTGGGCGAAATCATCGCTGAACTGAAGGCAGGGCGTGAGCAGGAGCGAACCTACCATCGCCAACTCTATACGTTGAACGCCAGCTACACGGCGACTCCCGAAGAATTCACGAAAATCCTCGATGAAGCCAATAACCAGCGCATGCGGACGTCTTCGAAAATTCTCAGTCTCCGGTTCAAGATGAAGGAACTCATGACGGCCGACGAATGGAAAGCCTTGTCGGAGCGCATGCTGTCCTACAGCAGTAAGTACCAGCATGGGGGGACGGGATCGAAGTCGGGCTACTAGCAGGTTGCTGAAAAAGGCCGCCGGCTGCGTTCTCCCATCGCTCAGATCCTCGACGTACCGAACAACGTACGCCTCGGATCTTTGCTCGCTGCGGCCTTGCCGGATGGCCATTTTGAGCAACCTGCGGAGATTACCATTCGCGCGATGTCATTCGGACGATAGCCTTCAATTATTAGACGGCGCGGCCTTAAGGGGGACCGAAGCCCAGGTCGCGCCGGCGTCGGTCGAACGATACAGTCCGCTGCCGTTCGTCCCGGCGTAGAGGGTTTGGGAGTTCTTCGGCGCCATCGCGAGCGCGCGGATGTTGAGCGTGGCGAGCCCCTGATTGTGTGCCTGCCAGGTCTTCCCACTATCGGAACTCTTCCAGACTCCCTGAGGTCCGCCGATGTATACCACCGAAGGATCGGTGGGATGAATCACGATACTGCTCACGAAGGGATCGGGTAGCGTCAACCCGATCCGCTCCCACTGTTCGCCCTTGTCGGCGGTGCGAAACAGGCCCTTCGTCGTCCCCGCATAGACGATGTCAGGATTTGTAGGGGCTAGCTCGATCGCATTCACGCCGAGCGCCATCGAGGCCATCAGTTCCGTTTCCGGAATCAGCCCGTTGTTGATTTTCTTCCACGACATTGCCGCGTCGTCAGACCGGTATACCCCGCCGGTCGTCCCGCCGTAGAGAATCATGGGGTCTTCCTTGTTGATTGCGATCGACGTCACGATGTGCACTTCCTTCATGCCGTTCATCCGTTCTTCCCATTCGCGGCCCGCGTCTTTCGTATAAAAGGCGCCGACCGTCGTGGCGGCGTAAATTTGCTCGCTCAATGCAGGGTGGAAGACGAACTGATTGATGAAGGAAACGTGTTCCTTCAAGCCGACGTTGTGAGGGAGCCAATGTTGGCCGCCGTCCGGACTCTTGTAGACGGCGTCTCCCATCGTGCCCGCATAAATGGTAGCGGGGAGCAACGGGTCGATCGCGACGGTCGTGACGCGTCTGGCGCTGAAGCTCGGGAACTTTTCCCAAGTGTCGCCTCCGTCGCGCGACTTGTAGACGGCATCGTTCGTGGCCACGTACAGGATCTTCGAGTTCGTCGGATGCAGCGCGATCGAAACGATCGCCTCGCTGTCTTTTTGACAGCCGAGGGAGAAGAGGAGAAGGGCGAGCGAGGCGAATTGGGCGACTGTTCGAAGCAACATGGGCGAGGGCAGACGTAAACACAGGGATTGCGCGTGAGTCAAGGGAAGCGGATGCCCTCGGGTTCGCTCGTGGGACCTCTCGGACCGATCCGCTTGGGCTTAGCCGGGCGGAACTTGCGCACTTGACGCTAGCGCGAGTGCGCCCTTCTGGTATTCTGTCAGGCACGGTTGTCACAACCGTGATCTTCGGTCAGTTCCAGCTTTCCTTCCCGGCAAAGCCTCGGCGGATGCCTCGCTCCTCCGGTCAGGCTCGCTCACCCGAGGGCATCCTTCTGATGAGCAAAGATTGCGGCCAGCGCCGCCACCTGTAAGGAGCAGGACGCGTGAACTCGGCGCCAGCAGAACACAGGCCCAATGGCCACTCAGGCAGCAGAACCTTCCTCGGAACAGTACGGTGAATCCTCGGCGCCCGTTCTCCACGCCACCTGCTGGAAGACGGCTACGATACCGGACAATTCAAGAACTCTTGGGACGTACCGATGTGTGAACGACGATGATCTAGATATCCGTGTAGAGTTGCGAAGCCAAAGAGGTAAGCAACCCCGCGGATGGGCTGGGATCAGGGTTGAGCCCATCTCAGCTGTAGCGGTACTATGCCGGTCTGTCTACTCAATAGCTAGGTATTCACCATCATGGCCAAAAAGCATCTCAACCCAAGAATCGTAAACATCTTTCTGGATTCTTGCGCCTTCGACCCCAAATACACCCCGGAGGACACAGCCGCACAAACACTATTAATGCGCTCTAAGAACGGTGATCTCTTACTGGAAATAGCTCACTCAACCCAGAAAGAAATGGAACATCCGAATACGCCAGTCTGGGTTAAACATGAAGCAAAGCGCTTCATTTACACGATTGAGACGACCCTAGTGGAGAGCGAGCAAAAGCTTAAGGCGGAAATCCTGAAGATCTTGGCTGGGAATGGGAAACCAGAAAACGTAACTCAAGATGCGCACCACGTCTTTGAAGCTGCTAAATATGGATCATATTTCGTAACCACTGACCAACGTATATTGCAGAAAAGAAGTGAGCTGTGCTCGACGTGTGACATAGACATTGTGAAACCAAGTGAGCTATTGGCAATACTGCAGACATATGAAAATCTCTAACTTTGTGTTCGAGTCTGACGCGGTAAGATGGCAGCGAGCTTCTGTTCGAGTGAAAGAACCGGGACATTCTGATTTATAAGTAAGTGAGGCCACTTGATCGCAGCCGCAATTCGGAATGTCGCGGTTTCATGGCTCTTCCTTTCTTCTCTCCCCCTCCTCCCATAGGTGATGGCGGAACCGGCATTATGCCCAGCGCATGCGCCGAGGCGTGGGCGCTACGTTTATCTCTCCCGTGTGCTGAATTGATGCAAGGATGAGAAGCCCCTTGGAGATGCCCAGGAATTCGCAAGGAATCAGTCGAGACTCAGCTCGGCTGGACCATTCTGCCGAGTTGCGATTTTATCAAAGGGACGGCCTGGATCGATCCCATCGTGCGCGCGTCGAACAAACACCGCCCGTAATGTGAACATTCGATATGATCCGGCGTGTCGCGTTCCG
>NZ_CDLUDY010000084.1:0-6335 GCF_975968855.1 Petrachloros mirabilis | reverse complement strand
TTGACCGTGAAAGAGAGGAGCGAAGGATAACATGCCGCTCGATGCTGAACTCGGAAAGACCATGTTGCAGCTGATCACCGCGCGTTACGACGATCGGCGTTGGCGGAAGAAGATCGAAAAGACACTGAGTCTTCCCCAGTCCGGTGTCGGTGTCCCTGTCCAGCAGCAGATTTTCATGTATTTGAAAATCGGGTTGAAGGCGTATAAATCCCGCCGGGCCGATCCGGATTCGTGGATCATCGGCGGCTACGCGACGAAGGAAGTGATCGACCGCGCCAAATTCCAGCCCAAAGAAGTCGGACCGGATATCACCAAGGACGACGTGGCCTTTCTTGGGACTGACCCCGGTTCAGACATCGACGAAGCCTGGTGGGATGAAATGCTGGTGCAGTGGTTCGAGGTGCCTGAAGAGGAAAAGCCTGCCGAAGAGGGTGAAGAGGAGGGTGGCGAGAAAGCTCCCGAATCGGAGTCCTCATCGGAGATGGAGTCGAAAGCATAGAAGATCGCGCTCGGTCAGGACAGTCGCCGCCTGACAGCGTCGGGCCACCCAACTACGCCTCGCTCGCTCAATCCTGTAAACTCGCAAAGCCTCAAACAGTACAGGCTTGGCCGTTGCAATAAAGGAGCAAAGACCGCTCGCTTTTGCGAGTTGTGTCCCGCCCCTCCTGCTGATTGGCGGCTCCGAGCTCTGACCGAGCTCCCAGCGGTAAACAGAAAGGCGAAACAACAGGGACATCGTACTGTTTCGAGCTTTGTTGGTCCACCTAAGGAACGAGTTTCGGCGTCGAGTAGACGGGAAATGTAATGTGGTCGCGCCGAAGCACCGGAGCGGCAATGGTAGCGATCTGCGCCGCTCAACATCAGATCAATTATCCGAACAAGTCCATCTGGGCAGGGTGCGGCGGGTCAATTTGAAGAGCGGAGTCCGGCGTCGAGGCAGAGGTCTCTGGCTCTGTCGATTTGGTATTCTTGTCAAGGAATTCCTTCAATTTCTTAAAGTCTTCCTTGAGCGTATCGAGGAGATTCCCCTGGTGTAATGCCGCAGCCGGGTGCAGTAAGGGGAAGATCACAAAATCTTTCATGTAGAAGGCCTGGGCCTTCACCTTGGTAATTCCAACCTTTCTCTCCAATAGAGTCTGCGTGGCCCAGTTGCCGAGCGTGCACACCAGCTTCGGCCTGATCATCTGGATTTGCTGCATCAGAAACGGCTTGCAGGTCTCTACTTCGTCCGGTTCTGGATCGCGGTTGTTCGGAGGCCGGCATTTGATCACGTTGGCGATGTAGATTTGGTCCCGCGACAGTCCCGCCGATGCCAAGAGGTCGTTCAGTAGCTTGCCCGCCGCGCCGACGAAGGGTTCGCCTTTCTGGTCTTCGTTAAATCCGGGCGCCTCGCCGACAAACATGATGCTCGCATGCGGGTTGCCGATGCCAAAGACCACCTGGGTCCGTCCCAGTTTGGACAGTTTACACAACTGACAATTGTGGAGGGTCTTCGCAAGTTCTTGGAGAGGTGTTGCAGCCATCATGAAGTACGGATGTAAAAAAGATGCAGGGCATCTTATGGGCGTGAGGAAGAGTTGTCAATGGAGCGTCGTGACTCCGCAAATCTACCTGCGGCCGATGATAATCTCTGCGCAACGTTCGCCGCTAACGATGGCGCTTTCAAGATTTGCAGGCCAACCGGTATCGGTCCAGGCTCCTGCCACCAGCAGATTCCGTATGGGGCTGCTCTGAATCGGCCTGCGGGTTTTCGTGCCGGGCGGGAGCGTCAGTACGGCATGCGGCACTTCTTCCTGCCTGAAATCGGACAACTGATCGTTCTTTTGCAGGAGGTGGAGTGATTCAAGAATCCGGCCGACTTGTGACTCCGTCGCTATGGCTGTCTGTTGATGAGGCAAGCTCATGACTGCGATCGTCCCTCGACAAGACTCAGAGGGCTTGCAAGCTATCCATGCGAATGGCCCGTCCCCCATCAACACATGGCGAGGCGAGGCGATCTGTTGCTTCGTGCGCGCTTGGATAATTGTGAGAGGAACTGTAGTGAGATCTGCCATCTGCTGAAAATATGCGTACCGTGTCAACCATCGTTCTGGGAGTAGTGGCGTGAGTTGATGGTGCGGGACTGCGGAGACGTACCAGTCGGCACGAAGAACTGATCCGTCTCGAAAGCGGATGCCCGTAATGCGTTCCTCTTGGATCTCGAATTGTACGGCTTGTGCGCCCAAATACAAAGATGCATCCGATTTTGACAAGTATTCCGCGAGGGGCTCTGCAAAGATCTGTCGCCAAGGCAGCAGAGGGACGTAGAGGCGGTTGTCCGAGGCCCGCGAAAGAAAAAACGGTTTGATGGAGGCGACGAAAGCATCGGCTGAAAGTTGCCGCAGATCGTTGCCCGTCAGCCAGTTGGCGATAGGATTCCAAACGGTGTGTATAATAGCTTGGGTCAAGTGCAGGGATTCGAGCCAATTCTGTGCCGTTCGATGCTCAAGGTCGGAGGGGAGTTGGGTCGAGCCCTCCCAGATTTCTTCCAGCCAGGAGAGAAGCTTCCATCGTTCTTTCCAGGAAAGTCCGGCGAATCTTCCAATGGTAAACAATTGCTGGAGTGGTGTGGGAAATCTTGTTCTGGGATATCGTGCGACTCTTCCATCAGGAAGCAGGAAGTCGAGGGTCGCTTCCGCAAATGCTGTCGAAACGGAGGAATATCCCAGCGACTGCAGCAACGACCAGGTGGCATGGTGACAACCGAGGATAGAGAAGGGTGGATCGCCTTCGCGCCAGGAACGTTCTCCGACCCGAGGAGATTGATCCACGACGCTTACGCGAAAGCCCCCCTTTGTCAGCTTGTGCGCGGCGGTAAGACCTGCCGGGCCTGCTCCGAGTATGACGATAGACTGGCTAGTTGGAGGTGTCACGAGAATCGCGAACGAAGCCATACTCCGGCAGCGAGGGCCAATCTGCCGGAAGTTGAAAGGCGGACTCTGGGGCCGAAGATTTGGTGGTCCGGCTTTTCTATTCGTTCCAAAATGCGAGAGTACACTGCCCGCATGATTTCTGCGACGGTGAGTGCGCGTCGGTCGTGTTGTGGAAGGCACTCCAGCGCCGCTTGAGCCTTGGTGTAGTAGTCGCGGGCCCTGGCGACTTCGAAGCGGATCAGTTCATGAAGTTCCGGGCTATCCTTCCGCTGAAGAAGGTCTTCAGCACTGTACCCGAAGCGAGCGAGATCCACCTGCGGAAGGTAAATACGACCCTGCTCGGCGTCCGATCCAATGTCCCGAAGAATGTTGGTGAGCTGGAATGCTAACCCGAGATCGACGGCATAGTCCTGGGCGTGGGGTGAGGTCGGTCCGAAGATATGCAAGCAGATGAGTCCCACGACAGATGCGACCCGATAACAATAGAGTGACAGATCCTCAAAGGTCTCATAGCGCGTGGTCGTCAGGTCCATTTCGACGCCTTTGAGGAGTTCCGCGAAATAGGCCTTGGGGATGGAGAGTTCCCTTGCATGCTGCGCCAGGCTGATCATGATAGGCCAGGTAGGTGTGCCGCCATAGACCTGGTCCAGCTCGGCCCGCCACCGGCGGAGCTCTTCCTTTGGGTCGCTGCCGGCAGGCGGTTCATCGACTGCGCTATCGGCCGCCTTGCAGAAGGCGTAGACGGTGTACATCGCTTCTCGACGTCCCTTCGGAAGAAAAAGAAACGAATAGTAGAAGTTGCTTCCGCTTTTCTTGGTCAGATTTGTGCAGTACGTTTGGGCTTCTGCGGCGGTCATGATCGTCATGGTGCGGGCCAGAGTCGTGCGCGAAGCTCGGCGAGGCTGGCCTCTTTCAAACTATGCGCGATCGCGTGGGCTTCGTGCAGATCTTGAACCGTGTGCGTATTCGCGACGGCTAACACTTTCATGCCGGCAGCCTTGGCGCTGCGAATGCCGGGTAGTGAATCTTCAATGACCAGGCACGTTGAGGCGGAAATGCCGCCGTCTCGCTGTTGCAAGCCTTTTAAAGCGGTCAAGAACGGTTGCGGGTCCGGTTTTCCTCTCGTGACATCTTCTGCGCTGGTGATATGGAGAAAGGCCTTCCGCAACCCTGCTGAGTCGAGGATGTACTCGATTTCGTGACGCAGTGCACCGGAGGCGATCGCTAAGGGATATGACCGTGCCGCCTCTTGCACGAACTCAGGAATGCCGGGGAAGATCACTTTATGGTGTTTGACCGACTCAAGATAGGCGACAGCTTTTCGTTTCATCAACCGGCTGATGATGTCCGGATCTGCAGGCCGTCCATGAGCGGTCAACGCGGCTATGAAACACCCCCTGTCGTCATATCCAAGGTATTCAGCGTAGTACTCAGATTCCGTAAGTTCAATGCCGATTTCTGTTAACGTTTGGCGCAGGCCGGCAAAGTGCAGGGGTTCTGTATCTGCGATCACTCCGTCGAAGTCGAAGATCAAGGCTTTCAGCTGGTTCATGCCTGTAAATTCGGTGTGTATTACTGGGGCAAGTCATTCGCCGGAGCGGATTATAGCACAGAGAAAAACGAGAGGGGCCGGAGTGTCCCCCGGCCCCTCTGTGAACTCGTGATGATGGAAGCGCGTTAGAATTTAAGGCGCAGCCGCTTTTCGCCGATCCAGCCTTTAGCGCCGTCTTCGGTTTTCACCAAGTACACCCAACCGCTGGGCTGTAAATCACCGTCGAGGACGGTTAATGTTCCCGACGGTCTGACGACGGGACCAGGCTTCGTTCCGGCCGGATCGAGGTACAAGGGAACCGTTTCCGCCGGAATCGTCGGATTCCCAATGACTGCGACCTTTTGTCCCTCTGCGAAAACCGGTGAAGGCACGGTACCCGCCGGAGACGGTGAGGGTGGTGGAGGCGCTGTACCTGTGAGCGGAGGAGCCGCCGGTGAAGGCGCAGCTTCCGTCGGAGTTTGTGGAGATGGAGCTGCGATATCATCAGAAGGTATCTGTGACGGAGTTACAGGCGGAGGCATGGGTTTCGGTTTGGTGGCAATAGGTGGCGTTTCCGGCATGACAGTTTCCCCCATAATAGGGGCAAGCCAGTCCGCCAATTGCTCCGGTTCCATGGCGATGTATCCGATACCGGCAACTAAGAGGAGCAACAGGATCAAGAACATCGATCGTCCGCCGCCTGGCTTCTTACCTGGTTTCATCGGAGAAATCGGTCTGGTAGCCGTGGTCTGATCGAGTTCCTCCTCGGTGAATTCGAGATCCGGTTCCGGTTGACGGGCGAAGAGAAGCGACCACTGAAATGGATTCCCGACAGACGTCAGGTTCCCGGCAAGCACATCCATCGATCACCTCCCTGCTGAACTTCAAACGACGCGACGGTTAGCGTAAAGTACTATCTGAAGAACTACTTATCACCATCGTCCTGTAGTGTCAATTTTCCTCAGCAATATTGCGAGGCTGATTCAACAGGGCTGCGATGGCGAACAGGAGAGGATCTGCTCCTCTCGGCTTCCGGTTCGAAAGACTGTGAGCCCTTTGCATCCTAGGCGGTAGGCTAGCAGGAAGGCGTCGGCCACGTCGGCTTTTGTCGCTGTGGAAGGCATATTGATCGTTTTTGACACGCCGCTGTCGCTAAACCGCTGAAAGGCTGCCTGCATCCGGACATGATGTGCCGGTGAAATATCGTGGGCTGTTACGAAGAGGCGCCGAATGTCCTGGGGAATGCGGGTCAGGTGCTGAATCGAAGGATTTGCGGCCAGGTCGGGTTGGAGTTGCGCTACGTTGAGCCCATGCTCCCGAATCATGCTCGTGAATTTCGGGTGGAGCAAGGTGAAGGACAACCCTTCCAAAGCTCTGCGCACGACCTGCACTGCGTAGAGGGGTTCGATGCCGGGAGAACAGTTTGCGATGATGCTGATTGTGCCGGTCGGCGCGATCGTGGTCACGGTAGGGTTGCGCAGACGGTTCCGATGGGCCTGTGGCCGACTTCCTCGATAGGCCGGGAACGTTCCGCGTTGAGTGGCCAATTCGCGAGAGGCGGCATGGGCGTGGGATTGGACGAAGGCCATCAGGGTTGTTGCCAGGTCAATGGCCTCGTCGGAGTCGTAGGGAATATTCAGCGCGATTAGCAGATCGGCAAAGCCCATCAGGCCGAGCCCGATCTTTCTCGTTCGGAGAGTGGCGTTTTCAATATGCGATAGGGGGTAGTGATTCCGATCGATGACGTTATCGAGAAAACGGACCCCTAATGCGATCGTCCTGGCCAAGCGCTCATAATCGATAGTTGGCTGTAGCCGGGTTGGGAGCAAGAATTTGGCAACATTGATTGATCCCAAGGTGCAGGATTCATAGGGGAGGAGAGGCTGTTCACC
>NZ_CDLUDY010000083.1:0-3566 GCF_975968855.1 Petrachloros mirabilis | reverse complement strand
CCTTCGACCTTCGGGACAAGGCGTGATTCTGCCAGGACTGTCATCGTGAAATATCCCACTCCACAAAATGAGAAAGGCGAAAAGCTACTATACGGTTCCCCCCGCTACTCCGTCAAGGAAAGGAGTCAGGAATAGGCCTGAATCTCAACAAGTTAGGACCACAGCCCTAGATCAATCCTGGGCATATTGGCCGCTGATTGAGGAAAGCGAGAACAGAGGACACAGCTGTGCCGATGGAGATTTTCCACCGGCACAGGAAATCAATTACTTGAAGTGGCTTCCGGCTCCCATGAAGAAAAGCATGGGAATTGAGAGCAGGACGTTGACACGCGACGCCAGCAACGCCGTACGACCCCACTGAGCCAGTTCAGCGGGCGGAGGAGTACCCTGGGCAGATGCTGCCGCGGCGGCAATAATCTTTTTCTGGTTTGGCCAGATGATCGCATGCACGTTCGCCATCATGATGATTCCCAGCAAGCCACCGATTCCAAGCGCGATGGCTCCCGTTCCACCCTTGGAATAGAGGTAGAAGTAGAGCACGATCCCCGCGAGAACCGTGAATGTCGCCCCATGCCTGAAATAATTCAATGCGGTCGGCATGAGTTTCGGAATCACGATATTCTTCGTCGGCCCTTCCAGGCTCTTGAGAAATCCCGCGTTCACAAAATTAAAAAAGTACAACAGTCCAATCCAGGTAATGCCCGCGATGAAATGAACCCATCGGGCGATCATGCCGACCCAGTCCGCTTCACCGCCACCAATTCCTGACAGGCCCAAGAACACAACAATCAACACTAGCGTCAACGCAAAACCAACTCCCGTTGTTTGGAACGGATCTTCAAGAAATTTCATACGGCCCCCTTAAGTTAGTGCGGTGCTAAGTTGCCCTCTGTACTGCAGCCCTTCATCCGATGTCAAGCGACGCTGACCTATCCCATCAATCGATCGACGGTCGCGCAGAGTTCGTGCACGGCGTTGGCCGAGGTTTCCAAGGCCTTTTGCTCATCGGCCGTCAGGTCATAGATCATGACCTGCTCAGCTCCACCACGACCGAGTTTCACCGGCACACCGACCACGACGTTCTGCAACCCATACTCGCCTTCGCACAAAACAGCGCAGGGCAGTACGCGCTTCTGATCTTTGTGAATCGCTTCGACCATATCCACCGCCGAGGCGGACGGCGCATAGAACGCACTGCCAGTTTTGAGCAGACCCACGATTTCAGCACCCCCATCCCGTGTTCGCTTGACAATTGCGTCCAGTTTTTCCTTCGACATCAGATCTGACACCGGCTTTCCCTTCACCGTCGTATAGCGCGGCAGCGGCACCATGGTATCGCCATGTCCGCCCATCACCATCGCCTGGACTTCCGGCCCCGGAACGTTTAATTCCGCCGCAATAAAAGTTCTCATGCGGGCTGAGTCCAGCACACCAGCCATACCGATGATTTTCGACTTCGGCAGGCCGCTCACCTTCTTCGCCACATGTACCATGGCATCCAACGGATTGGTGACAAGAATCAAGATGATTTCCGGAGAGCGGGACACGAGTTCCTTGACGACTGACTTCACGATTTTGGCATTCGTCGCGAGCAATTCATCCCGACTCATACCGGGCTTTCGTGGAATGCCGGAGGTAATGACTGCAATGGACGAGCCGGCTGTTTCAGCATAGCCGTTGGTCCCTACAACCTTCGTGCTGTACCCGCAGACAGGACCGGCCTGCAAAATATCAAGGGCCTTCCCTTGGGGAACCCCTTGGACGATATCGACCAGCACAACGTCATAGGTATCCTTCTCGGCCAGCCGTTGCGCCGTTGTCCCACCGACATTTCCCGCCCCAACCACCGTGATCTTCGGTCGCCCCATTTCCATTCCTCCTGTCACAGACTGAGGCTGAGGTTGAGACCTAGACACTTCGACTCCCTCATCTTCCCCTTAACCTTGCCCTGAACCTCAACCATCATGGCCGTGTTCCGTCCAGCCTGCCACCTTGAAATTGATCGTACAGACGAAATTCTCGCCATCATAGAAATTGACCTTGATCTTCTTCTTGCCGTACGTTTTTGCCAGAAATTCCTCCGGGTTGTCGACCAATTCTTGGTAGCCGCCGGCCGGATATTCACCGAGATCGTGGAAGACCACGATCATCCCTGTTTTAACCTCCTGCAGCACTTTGGCGGAGCAGCGGGGATAGACCTCCCAAAACTTGGCCTCGATCATCTCCTTGGTCGGCTCGGGCCGGTCCTCGCCGGGCTTCACAGGCTGCGCGAATTTCGCCAACCGCCTCACGTAGGGATATTGATGCCCGGTGAATAACTTATACAGCCAGGGCGGCACCGTCGGTCTTCCTGGTTGCTCAGCCATCAATCCTTTCTACCCCTGACCCAACACCAGTTACGCCGTCAACCGCTGATAGATCCGTGGCAGCC
This sequence comes from Petrachloros mirabilis, assembly GCF_975968855.1. Taxonomy (NCBI): domain Bacteria; kingdom Bacillati; phylum Cyanobacteriota; class Cyanophyceae; order Synechococcales; family Petrachlorosaceae; genus Petrachloros; species Petrachloros mirabilis. The sequence continues at coordinate 1,135 of NZ_CDLUDY010000083.1, read as the reverse complement.
TCTTCGGAAGCGACTCGATCCGATCGATGACCGTATAGTGCACGTCACCATACATGCGGCGCAAGTAGCGATCCGCCTCCCGATCGACCGTGACACAGAAGGGATCGATCCCCTGCTGCCTGGCTTCCCGCAAGGCCGCCTTAGTATCCTCGAGCGAGTATTCGTCCTTGTAGTCACCGTCCAGCGGTCTACCGTCGCTCACAAGCATCAAGATACGGGTCTTGACCTCACATCGCTTTAGTTTGGCCACGGCATGCCGGATCGCCGCACCATCTCGGTTCTGCTGGCCCGGGGTCAGTCCGCCCAAACGATGGGCCGTCGACGTCCCCAATCGCTCATCAAAGTCCTTGACGGTCAAGAAATCCACCGAAGCACGGCCTTGGCCCGAGTAGGCATACAACGCAAATTGATCGCCCACTGCATCCAACGCTTCGGACAGCAACACCAGGCTCTCCCGCTCGACATCGATCACCCGCCGTCCGCTTTCGACTTGCCGGCTCGTCGAGCCGCTCACGTCGACCAATACTGCTACCGCAACATCACGTTCCTTTTTCTCGCGTCGCACGTACACTCGGTCGCTGCCTTCAAAGCCTGCCCGCTGTTCGGCTGCACGCCGTACCACGGCATCAATGTCCACATCTTCTCCATCAACCTGACCAGGCAAGCGACGATAGGCCACAGGCCGCAGGCTTTCGAAAAACCGCCGCATAGACCGGATCACACTCTGGTGCGCAGTCAGCACGGAAGACACTGACTCGTCAGACCCTGCCTCGGCCTGACGTTCGACGACACAGCACCAATTCATCCGGTAATCTTGAATGGTATGGTCCCATTCTGGATACCGTATAGCGCGCTGACCCGAATTCAAATATTCCGGCGCTGGAAGCGATTCCACCTCCAGTGACAGCAACTCTTCCACCACCGAGGGGAGCGAACGCCCACCGCCCAAGACGTCGCCGGACATGGATTCCTCCTGTCCGCGTTGGTGACCCTGACCGGCTCCGGAGCGCTCTTTCGATCCGGCCCCCTGACTCGCCGTCTGTTCAAGATCCGACGTGCGTTGACCTTCCTGCTCCACATTCCGTGCGATGAATTCAGGATTCAACTCTCCACGATAAACCCAATTCGTCACGGG
>NZ_CDLUDY010000082.1:0-5821 GCF_975968855.1 Petrachloros mirabilis | reverse complement strand
GGCTGCCGCCAGATAATGACGTCAGACAACCCCAGTTCTTTGCCGAGCACACGCACTTCGTCCTTGAAGAGTTCGCGCAAGGGCTCGATTAACTTCAATCTCATGCGCGCCGGCAATCCTCCGACGTTGTGATGGGTCTTGATCGTGGCGGACGGACCCTTGAAACTGACGCTCTCGATCACGTCCGGATAGAGCGTTCCCTGCACCAGATACTTGACCCCTTTGAGTTTCTTCGACTCCTCTTCGAAATGCTTGATGAACTGGCGGCCGATGATTTTCCGTTTTCGCTCGGGATCGACGACATTCTTGAGACCGGCCAGGAACTGGTCCGTTCGATCGAGAATGCGAAGATTGAGATGCAATTGGGAAGCGAACGTCTTCTGCACCTGATCCCGCTCACCGGCCCGCAAGACTCCGTTGTCCACGAAGATGCAAGTCAATTGATCTCCGATGGCTCTATGGGTAAGCGCCGCCGCGACCGATGAATCCACGCCGCCGCTCAGCGCGCAGATGACACGATCCTTTCCGACCTGCGTTCGTATCTGCCCCACCGCCGACTCGACATAAGACTGCATCGTCCACGTCGGTTTGCATCCACAGATGTCATAAACGAAATTGCGGAGGATCTGCGTCCCTTCCGGGGTATGCGCGACTTCGGGATGGAACTGCAAGCAATAGATCCGCCGCTTGTGATCGTCGCGCTTCATCGCGGCAACCGGCGAATTCCCTGTATGGGCGATCGACCGAAAGCCGGGCGGCATCCGTTCGATGCGGTCTCCATGCGACATCCACACGACCGTCGCTCCGGCTTGGCCGACCCCCTTGAACAAGTCGCTACTGTCGTCGATCGTCAAATCGGCCCTGCCGTACTCACGATGCTTTGATTTGGCGACTTCTCCGCCCGACAGGTGCGTCACCAATTGCATGCCATAGCAGATGCCCAGAATCGGAATGCCTTGATCAAAGAGTTCTTCAGCAACCAGCGGAGCTTTTTTTTCGTAGACGCTGGAAGGGCCGCCGGAGAGGACGATTCCTTGAGGGCGATAGGCGAGAATTGTCGCCAGCGGCGCGGTGCAGGGCAGGATTTGCGAGTAGACCTGAGATTCGCGTATGCGTCGCGCAATCAGCTGCGTGTACTGCGATCCGAAGTCGAGAACCAGAATCCTATTGTGCCAGAGTTCCATCTTGGTGCTGTCGGGGTGAGGGATGAGGCGCAAGAAGTGACGAGCGACTCGAAACCGGGTCAGGTTTCGGAGCCCCTCACTCCTTCCCCTAACCCTTTACCAGAAACTACTCCCAATCCATCCGATAGTTCGGTGCTTCCTTCGTGATAATGACGTCGTGCACGTGGCTCTCTCGAAGACCCGCTACGGTTTGCCGAATGAAGGTGGCCTTCTGCTGGAGATCAGGAATCGTTTTGCACCCGCAATAGCCCATGCCCGATTTCACTCCGCCGACCAGCTGGTAAATCACCGCCGAAACCGGCCCTTTATACGGTACTCGCCCTTCTATCCCTTCCGGCACCAGCTTTTGAGCAGGACGACCGCCTTGACCGTAACGATCACCACCGCCCCGCTCCATGGCACCGATGGAACCCATGCCCCGATACACCTTATAGGTCCTTGCCTGATAGAGCACCGTCTCACCGGGCGACTCTTCCGTCCCAGCCAGCAAGCCACCCAGCATGACCGAGGAAGCTCCTGCAGCCAATGCTTTACTGATGTCGCCCGAGAACTTGATTCCACCGTCCGCAATGATCGGCACACCGCTGCCGTCAAGGACTTTGGCGCAATCGGAGATGGCGGTCAGTTGGGGCATGCCGGACCCGGAAACGATACGGGTTGTGCAAATAGACCCGGGCCCCACGCCGACTTTCACGGCGTCGACACCGGCTTTTAGAAGGTCCTTTGCCGCATCGGCGGTAGCAATGTTCCCGGCGACGAGTTCGAGCTCCGGATGCTGCTTCTTGATCATCTTCACCGTATCAAGCACCGCCTGCGAATGGCCGTGCGCCGTATCCACGACAACGAGATCGACACCCGCCTTCTTGAGCCGCGCGACACGGTCTTCCGTATCGGCTCCGACTCCGACGGCAGCTCCCACACGAAGCCGACCATGGGCATCCTTGCAGGCATTGGGATATTTGATGCGCTTCTCGATGTCCTTAATCGTGATCAATCCTTTGAGCTCCCCCTGCTCGTTGACGACGGGCAATTTCTCAATCCGGTGCTCATGCAGGATCTCGCGAGCCTTTTCCAGACTCGTCCCTTCCGGAGCGGTCACAAGCTTTTCACGCCTCATCACTTGGGAAACCTTGAGATCCATGCGGGATTCGAAGCGAAGGTCTCGATTGGTCAGGATGCCGACCAGCTTGCCCTGCTTGGTGACAGGAATACCGGAAATGCGGTATTTGGCCATCAGCTGATGGGCGTCCCGAATCGTTTCATCCGGCGAGATCGTCACCGGGTCGAGAATCATCCCGCTCTCGGACTTTTTGACCCGGTCGACTTCCGCAGCCTGATCGGCCGGCATAAGCACTCGATGGATGATGCCCAGCCCTCCCTCACGTGCCATGGCAATCGCCAGCCGTGACTCGGTTACCGTATCCATCGCCGAGCTGATGACCGGGATGTTGATGTCGATGTTGCGCGTCAAGCGGGTTCGAATGTCGACTTCGCTGGGCAGGATGGCAGACTTCGCCGGCACGAGCACGACATCGTCGTAGGTGAGTCCCAGGCGAGGTTCCTTGTCGAGCATTACATCCCCCTTCTTGTATCGGCTTGCCTAGGAGGTTTTTGACTCTTCCTGGGCCTTTTCAATTTCCGCGGCGGCCTCGGCCTCCTCCTGGAGCCGTTCGCTTCCTTCATCAGCCGGCATGAATTGCTGCACGCGTGTGTTCCCGCTGTCGACGACGAACACACTGCCCCTGGCATCGACCGCGATGCCGTAGGGGAAATTGAACTGCCCGTTCCCCACTCCGTAGCCGCCCCATTGAGTAATGAAATTGCCTTCTTTGTCGAATTTCTCGACGCGATGATTTCCTGTGTCCGTCACATACACGTCTCCCGCACCGTCCACGGCAATGCCCCATGGAGAACGCAATTGCCCCGCTTCTTGCGCCAGAGGACTGCTCGCATGACCAGGATCCGAACTGCCGCCCCACTTGTTCAGTAGCTGGGGTAACACGTTCGTGCTGGTGTCGAACTTCTGAATGCGGTGGTTCCCCATATCGACGACGTAGACGGCGCCGTCATTCTGGTCCACCGCGATCCCGCGCGGGAAATAGAATTGGCCGTCACCGTTGCCGAAACTGCCCCAGGACATGATGAATTCTCCGCTCATGTCGAACTTCTGCACACGGAAGTTGGCGCTGTCGACCACATAGACAAAACCGCGAACGCGGTCAACCGCGATGCCCCACGGCGAATTAAACTGCCCTTCGCCGTTGCCTCGCGAACCAAACTTCATGACATAGCCCCCCAGCTTGCCGTCAAACTTCTGCACGCGATGGTTGCTGGTATCGACGACCCAGACGTCGCCTTTGCCGTCGCATGCAATGCCGGTGGGATTGTGGAAATTCGCATTGGCCGAGCCGAAACTTCCCCACAGAATGATGAAGGTTCCAGCATTATCGAACTTCTGGATACGGTTGTTGCCGTTGTCGACGACGAACAGCGATCCCTGTTGATCGACGGACAGTCCGTATATCGGCGCCATGAATTCACCGCCGTGAAGCAATGACGCTCCACGACCTGTTTGGCCCCAACGGGCGACGCAGAGATATCCGGACGTGTTCACAAGTATGGTCGCCGAAGCCGGCGTCGACACGTTGCCGCCGACATCCTTGAACCACACATAGATCGATTTCTGCCCGTCTCCTGGAGACAAAATGAAGGGTATGGTCGCACCGAACTTATTGGCTGGGGTGACATCAACCCATCCGGGAGACCCCGCCATCGGTGTCATCGGCGCTTCCGAAATATAGTAGGCTCCGACCCCCGTATCGATATCGTTCGCGGAAATCGTCACAACCACTTCCGGCGTGTTTGTCATGAACGCGCCGTGATTGATGACAGCGTAGGGGTTTTGAGGTGCCGTAATATCGATGAGCACAGGAGTTGCCGTCACTTCGCCGGAGAGTGCACTTTCCGTTCCATCCTCGAATACGGCCGTCACTGCGTAGTGATACGCCGTGTCGTTCGACAGCCCGGTATGTGTAAAGGGATTCATCACCCCTTCGATCTTCGTTCCGCTTTGAATTGTCAGATCCGGCGAGGTATTGAAGTACAGGTTGTACGATGTCGCACCCGGCACTTCCATCCAGCTCAAAAACACTTCTGTGTCGCCGGCCTTGGCCACCACGCTATGGGGCGGCGGCGTGCTGCTCAGATCCTGAGACTTCGGAGCCTCTTCCTTTCCGCGGTTCAATTCTTCGTCTGTCGGCACGTACTTAAGAATGCGATTGTTGCCGCTGTCGACGACAAACACGGCCCCTTCCTTATCGACGGCGATTCCATAGGGGAAATTCAACTGGCCTTGGGATTTTCCACGATTCCCCCACGCACAGAGGAACGTCCCGTTGCCGTCGAACTTCTGAACCCGGTGGTTGCCGGTGTCAACCACGTACACATTCCCCAAGGCGTCGCAGGCGATCCCCCAAGGCGATTTAAACTGGCCCGGACCGGAACCCTCACGGCCCCACTTGGTCAGGAAACTGCCTCTCGCATCAAATTTCTGGATTCGGTTGTTGCTCTCGTCGGCCACGTAGATGTTTCCGACGAAATCCACGGCGACTCCCCGCGGGAAAAAGAAGGCTCCGTCGTAGCTGCCGTCCCGTCCCCATTTCAATAACGGCGTCCCGTCCGCCTTGAACTTCTGGATACGGGCATTACTCGTATCGGAGACGTAGAGGTTGCCTTCCTGATCCGTGGCCAGGCCCCAGGGTACGTCAAACTTGCCCATATCGGCGCCCCGCCAGGCAAAACCGAACTTGCCCCAGGCCTGCATGACGTTCCCCTCCAAGTCAAACCGCTGGACACGGTTGTTCCCGCTGTCGGCAACATAGAGGGTATCGTTCGCTCCGACCGCCAATCCGCGCGGATAATAGAAGCCGCCCTCCTCTGCAGAAGGCTCTCCTCCCCACCGCGCCAGAAACTTTCCAGTCTTGTCGAACTTCTGAATCGAATGGTTATCTGTGTCGGCCACATAAATGTTGCCTTCTTTGTCCAAGGCAATCCCGGTCGGTGAACTGAACTCTCCGTCATCTACCCCCTCTTGGCCGAGATTCATCGCCAGGAGATAGGGAGCTGGAATGGCCATCACTTCTTGAGATTCCGGACTTTCCCCTTTGGGCGTCACGACAGTCACGACATAGTGGTAGCAGGTTCCGTTCGCGAGGTCGTCATGCACAAACGGCGATTGCGCGCCCTCGATGCAGGTCGCTTTTTCCTTCTTGACGCCGATCACAGCCTTGAAGTCCTCCGGACCCGCGATGGGCCTTGTCAACTCGGAGAACTTGATCTGCACCCCTTTGGTTGTTTGGAAATAAAGATTGTAGTACATCGCGTCCGGTACAGAATCCCATGTGATGGTGATCCGTCCGTTGCCACACTTTGCTGCGACATTGGTGGGAGCTGGCGGGAGTTCTTCCTCCTCGGCAATCGAATCGCCGGCGCCCCACTCGCCTTGGGTGCCTTCGACCATCAAGTGGGCACGATCGAACCGAAACATCTCATCCATCAGCCATGCTTTGATCATAGGTGGTGCCTCGTGTTGCGTGAGCGGGTTACAAGCAAGAATCTTGCTTCTTTCAACGACTTAT
>NZ_CDLUDY010000081.1:0-11924 GCF_975968855.1 Petrachloros mirabilis | reverse complement strand
GGCGGTTCCATCGCCACAAGGCTTAGAAGCTGGAGCAGGTGATTCTGCACCATGTCGCGCAACGCTCCGGCCTCTTCGTAATAGGCGGCTCGGGTCCCTACACCTTCCGCTTCACTAACTGTGATCTGGACATGATCAATGTATTTGTGATTCCAGATAGGTTCGAAAATGCTGTTGGCGAAACGGACAACCATCAAATTCTGAACGGTCTCTTTCCCTAAATAATGGTCGATTCTGAAAATCTGTGATTCATCAAAAACACGTCCCGTCACCGTATTGATTTGCTTCGCAGAGGTAAGATCACGCCCGACCGGCTTCTCTACGATAATTCTTGCGTAAGGCTTGGTCGTGCGGACGGCTAGCCCAGCCTGGTCTAACCCTTCACACACGGCGGTAAAAGAACTGGGAGGGATACTGAGGTAGAAAATGCGGTTCCCCGGAAGGCCGAGTTGTTTTTCGATCTCCTCTGCCCGTGCTTTCAAAGAACTATAGGTGTTTGGGTCGTCGTTTTCACCTGACAGATAGAACAAGTGGTTTGCAAAATCATTCCAGCGGTCGTCTATCAACGATTGGCGAGAATGGGCCAGCACACCTTCGCGGACCGTGTTTCGGAATTCTCCATCCGTCATTTTTTTCCGTCCGAGACCCAGGACCGCAAATTGAGTCGGTAGTAGACCGTCCAGCAGCAGGTTATAGAGGGCAGGAATCAACCGTCGTCGTGCCAGATCACCCGATCCTCCGAAAATCACAACGGTGCAAGGATCTATCGGCGAGAGAGTTTCTTGTGCCGGCTTGATGTCTATCCGTTCAATCGGAGGCATAAGGCTATCCTATCGCTTTATCGCGTGGCCGCCAAAGGCATTACGCAAGGCCGCCAGCATCTTTTCAGCGAAAGACTCCGCCTGTCTTGAGCGGAATCTGGTGAACAACGCGCTCGTCAACGTAGGAACCGGTACGTCCTTGTCGATGGCATCGGCCAACATCCAGCGGCCCTCCCCTGAATCCTGTACGTAGCCCTTCAGCTTTTCAAGGCGAGGGTCGTCTTTCAATGCGCTGGCTGCCAGTTCCAGCAGCCAAGAACGAATGACGCTGCCTTGCATCCAGAGATTGGCAATGCGGCCAAGATCAAGACGGTACTCGCTTTTCGACATCAATTCGAATCCTTCTGCATAGCCCTGCATCATGCTGTACTCGATTCCATTATGAACCATTTTGACGTAATGGCCTGCACCGACGGCGCCGACATGGGCCCAGCCGTTTGGAGGGGCAAGCGAGTCGAAAATTGGAGCCAGTCTGGCGACAGGGTCTTTGTCACCACCGATCATCAGGCAATATCCGTTTCGGAGTCCCCAGATACCTCCGCTCGTTCCAGCGTCGATGTAGTGCAGTCCTTTCGGGAGCAATTCCTGTGCACGTCTGACGTCGTCATGGAATCGCGTGTTGCCGCCATCGATGATGGTATCTCCTGATTGTAACAATGTTGAGACAGCCTGAACGGTTTCCTCGGTGGGTTGGCCGGATGGGACCATGATCCAGATCGTACGAGGAGATGGAAGCTTGTGCACGAGGTCCGCCAGAGACGAAGCTCCTTGGCAACCGATTGAGACGGCTTGTGCCACCGCTTCTGTGGACCGGTCAAATGCCACGACCCGGTGCCCCGCGTGCTGCAAGCGAGTCACCATATTCATCCCCATTTTGCCAAGACCGATAAATCCCAGTTCCATAGAATCTCCTTTGCTACGGCTAGATCGGAACGATGCAGAGAAGAAATGAGGAATACCGAGCACAGGTCTGGCACGAGCGGCCCGTCTTATTGCCTCTCGGGATGACCGAGTTGCTCAATCGATGCGGGCCGGATTTGGAACGTCCTTGAACAAGAGATTCGCCATATCCCTTCCGAAATTAAGCCGTTCGGGCAGTGTCTGTGCGACAAGAAAGTTATGGGCAAGTTCCCCGATCGCCGCGTCGCGGGACGCGACAAAACGAGGAATATCAACCGGTGCTGTCACCCAGAGCCCCCGCAGCCGGAAAAATGCGTGGACGACATCTTCGAAGAAAATGGACAGCAAGTACTGGGCAGTCGCCGGTTTGTCCGCAAGATCCTGGGCTTTTCCCAGCCAGTGGAAGCACTGGGCCTTCAATCTGATCTGCTCATTCATATTTGCCGGCGGCGGGCCCTGTCGGAACCGATGATTAGCGCGCTCGATTAATTTTGCTCCGATGCCGTCATGATCGTGCAGAATACGGGCTTTACGAAGAAGAGACGGGAGGCGGGGTGAATAGGCCAGCTCGTCTTCTGTTTCCTTATGACCCCAATAGCGAATATCAGCCATCCGGTCTGCGACGCGGACAATTTCATGGCTGTCCGCCTGCCCTTTGACTAACACCACCAGATCGACGTCGCTATGGGCGGTCACGGCGCGCCGCGCGCCGGAGCCGACGAGGAGGACGCTGACGATGTCCCCGCCTCGTCTGCCACGGACATGTTTCAACGCGACGCTGATGATTTCTTCATACGCCGGTTCATTCGGTGGTTCAGGTTGTTCAGGCAGTTCTGGAACAGGAAGCAGTTCGGCTTGCAACTCTTCCTTAGAGGGTAGCGTATCGGTTCCGTCAGTGTTCATAATCGTGTTCCCTTTGCGGTCTGAATCAGCTGTGGAAGCGACCGCAGCCAGTCCTCAAAAGGTTGATCGGCATCTACAATGATTTCAAGCTTGCCGTTCCCGAGACGATTCACCACTCCCGGGCGTCCGGCAGACAAGGGGATTTCAACCCACTCACGGTTGATTCCCAGCGAGTCGGTAAGCTCGAGAATTCGGCTGATCTGCGCGAATGACACAGCATCCGACATCATAGGTTCAACTCACTCTTCTGCATTCTAGATTTGAGGGGAGAGGCTGTCAAATACACGCGAGGCATTATCGCAGAAGATCTGAAAAAATATCGAAAGCTCTGTCGATCGCAGCGGTCGACACGTTCAGGTGAGTGACCGCACGGAAACTGTTGCCGCCGATGGCGTTGATGAGTAGGCCTTTCTCCTTCAACTCTGTTACTAAGGCAGAAGGAGACAAGCGGTGACCGACCACATCGAAGATGACGATGTTGGTGTCTACGTACTGAGGATCAATCTTGATCATAGGAATCTGTTGGAGTTTTCTCGCCAAACGTTTGGCGTTGTCGTGGTCGTCCTTGAGCCGCGCTACGTGATGATCGAGCGCATAAATTCCGGCGGCGGCTAGAATACCGGCCTGCCTCATGGCGCCTCCGTACATGCGGCGAAACCGTTTGGCTCTCTCGATCAACCCTAAATCGTTGGTCACCAGCAACGACCCTGCCGGTGCTCCCAACCCTTTGGAGAGGCACATTGAGACGGTTTCGAAGTGTTGGGCATATGAAGCCGGGGGCAGGGTAGTGGCTGCGACGGCGTTGAAGAGTCGTGCCCCGTCCAAGTGCATAGGGATACCGTAGGTGGTGGCCACGGCTCGAATACGTTCGATCGTGGCCAACGGATAGATTGTACCTCCACCGCTGTTGTGGGTATTCTCCAGACAAATAAGTGCGGTCTGAATACTGTGCGCATCCTTGGGCCTGATCGCTGCTTCAATCTGTTCTGGTCCCATGATCCCGCGGTTTCCCAATACCCAGTGCAGCTGCACTCCGGCGAGTGCGCCTGCTGCTCCCTGTTCATAGCGGACGATGTGCGCCTTGCTTTCGACGATTACTTCCTGGCCTGGTAGGGCTTGGGTTCTGATCGCCAGCTGGTTTGCCATGGTGCCGGATGGAACGAAGAGCGCACTCTTCTTTCCGAGCAATCCCGCTGCCATTTCCTGGAGCCTGTTGACCGTCGGATCTTCACCGTAGACATCGTCGCCGACTTCAGCGCTGGCCATCGCCTTGCGCATGCCGTTGGTCGGCTTCGTAACTGTGTCACTGCGGAGGTCGATCATCGTTGTATAGAGGGCGCAGAGGAAAATGCGCTGCGATCCTCAAACTTAAAATTCTGCCTGTTCAAGACAGGATAGACGGAAAAAATCGGAGTATTGTAGGGCACCATTGCCTCGGTACGGCCTTCCAGCAGTTGGAGATGGAGATTGACGAAGTTGTAGCTCAAGCCCTCTTGCCAAGGTTCTCTGAACGATTCCACATAGGCCTGGACTTTATCCGATGCATAAGTTCTCGTCATCATGCCCATTCCGCCCTGTAAGCCATGCTCGGCAAGGTCTGGTGCCCCTTGCACAAGCAGCGAGATCACCGCCGCGTCGAACCAGACTTTGAAGTTACAGCTGACCTGAATGAAAGGTCCGAGCGACCCCGTATGCTCCAGGATGGCTAAGGGATAGAGGAACTCCGGAGGAACGTCGGAGGAACTGTTGCCCGGAGGGTTTGTGAATTCTGTATCTTTAACTCGTGATGCGGACACGAAGAGCAGATGCGGGTCGTCGAGCGGAATTTCCAGGATTCGGCCGTCCTGGTAACTGCAGAGCTTCCCCATTTCATAGCGTAGCGGATAGGAATAACCGAGCTTGGCATAGAAGATCCTCACACCAGCCTCCAGCGGGTCGTCGGGAGTGCGGCTGATCTTCAGGTCGAAGGGGAGCATCATATGGAATGCATTTGTCCGCGCGGCGAGGAATGGCGGGCAAGCTCCCGGGAATTCCTTGTGTACCGCCGGATTGTCCGGTTCGAAATTCTTCGGTGTGCTGCCGAAATGCTGTGCGGTCTTAGCTTCTTTGCCCAGCCGATATTTAGTTTGATAGTAGGAAGCGGCGCGCTTCTGGGCGATGTCCAAAAAATACTCCGGTACGTCTGTTTCCACGATCATCCGCTGCCTGGCGATGTCATGGGTCTTGGGCACACGCATGGCCTCGTTATAGATCTCCAACTCGGCCGTTGTTTTACGAATTTGTTCTAATAGGTGCCGGGCCAGTCCCGGTTGCCAATAGCTGGTCTTGCTGAGGAGTTCGTTGGCTTTCTGGAGACACTCGAGTTTGTGCGGGTAGCGCTTGGGTTCCGCAGTAAACGCTTCCGCTGTTGCCATGTAAAGGTTGAATTGCTCTTCTGGGGAAAGGCCAAGCTGACCGAAATTCGGTTCCCGTATGAAGGCGAGCGCCATCGGGCCGAAGGCCTCCTCCCGCCTGATGCAGAGCGTCATCAAATAATTGTAGTGGGCTCGCGCGTCTTCGGAAGTCATATTTTCACCTCTAATTGAAGCATTCTATGCAAGTTGTGGCTGGCGCCACAAGCCCTGCACACATTTGGGATCACGTCTAGCAGAGCGCTTGTATTTGCTTTCGGTCAATCTCGCTGAAGGGGATAGCAAACGAAACTTAGCGATTCCAAAAAAAGACGACTCGTCTGGCTCATTGAAGAGCGGGCATCCCTGTTTACTGTCAGAAAAATCGCATGCTATAGTCTTTAGTCTTTTGTACGTCGCAGATTTCACATGTAACGCCTAAACGGGGGTTCTCGATGCCTGAAGTTCCGGTTAAGCTCTATATTGATAAGCTGTTGAAAGATTGTAGAAAGAACGTTCCGCGTGTTGCATTACTTTCAGGCCCGGTCAAGGACAAAGCTATCAGGGCGATGGCTGATCGACTGCTCGCCGATGAAGAAGCGATCCTGAAGGCTAATGGCAAGGATGTTGATGCTCTAGGGAAAGCTTTCGAGAGCGAGCCCAATAAGGACCACTTGAAGGCCGCGGTAGCTCGTGTCCGCCTGACAAAAGATGATATCAAGGAGATGGCCGAACGCCTCCGTATCATTGCCGATCAGCCTGATCCCGTTGGTGAAGTGACGGGTCGTTGGGAGCGACCGGATGGGTTGCAGGTCAGTCGGGTCAGGGTACCCATCGGAGTTATAGGGATCATTTCAGAAATGAAACCGCTCATCACGATTGAGTCGATAGCACTTTGCCTTAAATCCGGCAATTTGAGTGTATTTCGCGGAGCCCCGGAATGGAGTCTGACACATCAGGCCATTGGAAAAGGGTTACGTGAAGCGGCTGAAGAACAGGGAGTGACCTCCGGTGCCTGGGTCATCGTGGAACGTCCGGAAAAAGATGTTGCTATCGAGATGATCCGATCAGGGAAAGCGCTCGATGCAATCATTCCCCGTGGCGGCCCCGGCCTTCGAAAAGCCGTTGTCGACGGTGCCCGTATGCCGGTGCTTTGTCACGATGGCGGACTCACCGCACTGTATGTCGATGCCGACACTGATTTGCCGATGGCGCAGAATATCGCGATCAATTCAAAAGCTCAATCAGCCGGTGCGGCCAATGCTTTGGACACACTGCTTGTGCAACAGGTCATCGGAAGGCAGTTCCTGCCACCAGTGATCACTCGACTCCTCGACGAATTCAAAATCGAAGTCCGCGGCTGTCCGAAGACGGTGGCGCTCATGGGACAGATGGCAATGTCCGGTCATACCTCGATCAAGCCAGCAGTTGAAGAGGACTGGCGTACCCAATTTCAGGGGCGGGTATTGGCCGTCAAAATGGTGGCGAATATGGACGAGGCACTTGCACATATTGCGGACAATGGACCGTGCCTGACGGCGGTCATTGCGACGACGAATTATACGGGTGCGATGCGTTTCACTCGAGAAGTGGATGCCGGTGCCGTCTTCGTCAATGCCTCGTCAAGGTTGAATGCAGGAGATAGTTATGGTTTCGGTGCCGACATCGGCCTCAGTAGTGCTCGTCTCCATGCCAAGGGGCCCATTGGACTCAATCAACTGACGTGCGAGAAGTACGTGGGCTTCGGGATCGGCCAATTGCGGCTTCCTCACCCGGTGCCCGAGGCGTACTTTGATGCCATCATGCTGAAACGGCCGTGAGAAGCAACATGCGACGAGTGACAAGGAATAGATGGTGAATGGCCAGCGGACAAGACCCACGGGATGCCGTACCATTGATGCACCACGCACCATCTGCGACGGCATTGCATGACCATCTCGCAAGGTGGGGGCTCAAGCGGTTCACCTCCGACAAGCACTATTTCGAATGGCAGCGGCAGTGCCTCTCTCCCTCCGAATTGACGGATCTGCATCATCTCATCGAACGCAAGCGGAATGGGTCTTCAGCAGACGAAATGGCGTTTTACGACGCAACGGCCTCTTCGCGTGTGCTTCCCGTCCTCTACAGTCAGCGGTACGAGTATTACGTTGAGGTCGGCTCGCGTATCACGGCTAGAATAGATCCTGCACGCACGGTTCTCGATTTCGGCTGCGGTGCCGGGATACTTACGACCTATTATGCGTCGCAATATCCTGACCGCACCTTCATCGGCCTCGATCGGTCTCGCGGCTCGATCGAGCGGGCGAGGGCGCAGGCCGCTACGCTTGGCCTGAAGAATGTTCGGTTTGAATGGCTCGATGTTTTGCAGGAGGAAGTGCCAGGAACATTTGATTTGATTATCTCGACCCATGCCCTGGTGCAGGCGGAGCAGGATCCCGGTATCCCCAGCCGAAGCTGGGAGACTTTCGAGCGGAATCATAATGAGTACCAGCAGCGAGGGTTCGAAACTCGCACCGGCATAGGGTTGGGTCTTGATCGGCTGACCGAGGCACTCGCCCCTCAGGGTCGCATGGTCGTATTCGAAAAGACGAGGCAACTGGCGAGGCGTGTCCCATTTCAACGGGCATTGGCTTCACGTGGCCTTTCACTGATCGAACGGCCGGAGCCGATCCGTTATCAACAGGTCGAGGAAGTGTCGGACGATGGACCTTTCTATGTGTTGGAGAAAAACGGGCGAAGGAGTTTCGAATGGGATGAAGCGCCGGAACCGGATGAAGCGGAGCCTTTCGATCCATCAGTTATCACGATACGTCCATCTCGCGCTGATGAACCCTGGTACGAGAATCATCACCCTTCAGCACAGCGGGTTTGGGAAGGGCTCCATGGTCGAGTCGTTCTGACCGAAACGACAAGGGCGGAACCTGACGGCCGTCAAATGCACGTCGAACTTGGGCAAGCGCTGGAAGGCCGGTATCTCTATTGTGCAAACACCTTCGACCAGCGCCAGCTCATCATCGTCGATCCGGTCCGTAGCGCAATGATCGAAAGCTATTACAGGGAGATTATCGACGGCACGTCGCAATCGGGTAGGTCCCGATCATCCGCCGGCTAATATGGGCCGGAAGCCGGCCGTTGTTAAAATGCGCATGACGGTGGTCCGTTGGTCACCCTGGATCTCGATGCGGCCTTCCTTGACGGTTCCTCCTGCACCACAGGCCTTCTGCATCTCCTTTGCCAGCGATTCCTTCTCGTCTTGACTGATTCCGACGAATCCCTTGATGACGGTCACGGTCTTCCCGCCTCGGTGAGCCGTCTGGCGGAGGATGTCCACGCGTCCCCGGTTTTTCCGGGAGGGCCGGGGGATCTCGTTAGGTTCATTGGTAGAGGATGAGCTGGGTTGGTCTGATAGAGAACCCGTCTGTTTTAATACTTGAAAAGGATTAGTCCATCGGAAAGATTCATCTCCGGTCGAGATACGTTTCTTCATCAGCCGATCTCTGTCAAACACGGGTCGGTTGTCCAGATGCCCCGTCGAATCGCTACGTCGCAGGACAGGCGTCACGGCTCATTCTGCTTGCTCCAGTTCTGCAAGAACGGCGCGATCGTATCGATCGGTATCGGGAAAATCGTGGTGGAATTTTTTTCTGCGGAGATCTCAACCAGTGTTTGCAGGTAGCGCAACTGTAACGCGGCCGGATTCCGGCTGATGACTTCAGCCGCATCGGCCAGCCGCTGCGAGGCTTCAAACTCACCTTGTGCATGGATGACCTTCGCGCGGCGTTCGCGCTCTGCTTCAGCCTGGGCGGCAATCGCGCGCTGCATCTCTTGCGGCAAATCCACATTCTTCACTTCCACCGCCGTCACTTTGATCCCCCACGGTTCCGTCTGTAGATCGATGATGCGTTGGAGTTCGGAGTTGATCTCATCGCGTTTTGCCAGCAGGTCATCGAGCTGGCTCTGTCCGAGCACGCTGCGCAACGTCGTTTGTGCCATCATGGAGGTCGCGTACAGATAATCCTCCACCTGAACGATGGCCTTCACCTGGTCCACCACTCTGAAATAGATGACGGCGTTCACCTTGACGCTGACGTTATCCTTTGTGATGACGTCTTGTGGCGGCACGTCCATCGTGATGGTTCTCATGCTTACACGGATCATTTTGTCGATGAAGGGGATGATGATGACTACGCCAGGGCCGTTGCCACCGACGAGCCCGCGCGCCAGCCGGCCCCACCGGAAGACCACGGCCCGTTCGTATTCCCGCAGCACGTTGAATCCCATGAGGATTAAGAGGACGGCGAGAATCACCAATGCGAATGGGCTGAACAACATAATCAGGCCTCTTTCTGTTGAGGTACTGGTTTAACGTGCAATCGTAAGCCTTTTACGCTGATGATCTCCGCTTCTTCGCCTGGCTGCAGAGGCTCGGCGCTGACGGCATCCCAGAGTTCGCCATGGACCGAGATCTGTCCGTGCGGAGTCAGCGCCGTTTTCACGATTCCAACCAGGCCGACCATTTCCTCCTGGCCTGTCACCGGGCGTCGTCTCAAGGCTTTCACCCCCATTCCGACGATGAACAGCGAGAATGCGGCTACCACCACGACGACGGGAACGATGACGGACCACGAGATTTGTAGAAATTCTACATCCGTCTTGATCAGCATGAGGGAGCCTAAGATCATCGACGCAACCCCGCCGATCGCCAGCACTCCGTAACTGGTGACCGTGGCCTCCAAGATAAAGAAGATGATGCCGAGCACGAACAAGAGGACGCCGGCGTAATTCACCGGGAGTGACTGAAACGAATAGAATGCCAGGATCAAACTGATGGCCCCGACGACACCGGGCAGGATCGCACCAGGATTATAGAGCTCCGCGATGATGCCGATAGTGCCGATCGTCATGAGCAGATAGGCGATATTCGGGTCGCTGAGCGTCTTCAGCAATTCGAGGCGAAGGCTCATCGGGAACGCGCGCACTATCATGCCTGTCGTGTGAAGCACGGTCGATCCGGATTGAAGCGTGATCGATCGGCCATCCAACTGTTTGAGCAGCGCCGGCACACTGTCGGCAACGAGATCGACCACATTGAGATTGACCGCTTCTCGTTCCGTGACTGACACGCTCTTCCTGACCGCGTCCTCCGCCCATTTGACATTCCGTCCCCTTTGTTCGGCAATCGATTTGATGTAGGCCACCGAGTCGTTTTCGACCTTCTCCTTCATCGTCTTATCCATTTCGGCTCCACCCATTGCCACGGGATGTGCCGCGCCGATGTTCGTTCCGGGAGCCATGGCGGCTACATGTGCCGCCATGGTGATAAAGACCCCTGCGGATGCCGCCCGTCCGCTTGATGGGGAAACATAGACGATAACCGGTATATTTGCGCCGATGATGTCTTTAATTATGAGCCGCATGGACGTATCAAGGCCGCCGGGTGTATTGAGGCTGATGATGAGAGCGTCAGCACCGCTGTCCTCCGCGGAGGCCAGCGCATCGTGCAGATATTCGGCAGCGACAGGATTGATCACGCCGTCATAGGTCGCGACCATTACGAACGACTCCGCTGCGCGGACCTGTGAGACGGCAAACGGGAAGGCCGTGAGCACAAGCGTGGCGGCAACTAACGAAACGTGCAGTAACCTGTTTGGAAAACCCGGGAAGTGCATCGAGGTGTCCCTCCTGCAAAGCACAGTACTTAAGGAGGCACAACATGCAATGGCAGCATACGAGCCGCTTGGAACCCTGTCAAGAAAGAGGTGACGGAAGATCCCTAATCCCATGACCGCCAAAATCTTCTGCTCATTTTCTCCGGCAAGCGTCACGTCATCCTTCGCTAAGGGACATCGCGCTGTTCTTTGTGTCACCTGCAACTGTTCGCCGATGTAGGGCGGGGGAGGCCGGTTCTTCCTGTTTTTGAGTGCAGGCGAAATCTGGCAGGCGGCATATGAAATTCACGTTTGAATGCGCGGTTAAAGGAGGGTTCGGACTCGTAGCCGACCTCCCCGGCCACTTCGGCTACACTCTTGGACGTCGAATTCAGGAGTTGTGCGGCGAGCTGCAGTCTCCAGCGCGTGAGATACCCAATGGGCGTATCCGAAAGATAGTGCCGGAACCGCTCGGCGAGCACGGAGCGGGACAGACCGACTTCACTGGAAAGCAAAGCGATGGTCCAGGGGCGAGCCGGTTCCCGATGGAGGAACGCCAAGGCTTTTCCCACGTCCGGGTCGCGGACGCCGGCCAGCCAGCCGGTCTGAGCCGGCGGCAGCTGTGCGATGTACCGCCGTAGTGTTTCTACGAACAGGACTTCCGATAACTTTGCGAGGACGGCAGCGCCTCCTGGACTAGATGCCTCGGCATGATCGACCGAATACCGGAGCGTGTCTTCCAACCATCGGCCCGATGGCGTGTCACGAATGTTGATCCTGACAAACGGGGGCAGTCCCGCTAGGAACACCTGGCTCAGTTGTCGATCGCAGGTCAAGTAGCCGCAGATCAGTTTGGTCAATTCGCCGCCTCCGCCGAAACGGGAAAGCACCCGTCCTTCCGCAAGAAATTCCTGCAGTTGCTTCGCGCTATCGATTGGCGGCACGGATGGGCCGTTCCCCATCAAGTGCGCGTCCCCGTGCGGGAACATGACGATGTCTCCTGCCATGAGAGAGATAGGGCGACTGTTCTGTTCAATGCGTGCATGGCCACGCCCTTCGGTAAGGAGATGAAAAATGATCACATGCTTCGAAGGAGCGGCCAGATAGGACGCCATGGTGCAGGCGTCGGGTTCTCGCATGCACCACGGCGCAGAAAACTCGCCGTTAAAGAACACGGCACCGTCGAGTTTGACAGCGTTGAGGACTTCAGAGAGCACGTCCATCAGAAAGTACCCGCGGGATTTACGCAGCAGGACCGGAGC
>NZ_CDLUDY010000080.1:0-4086 GCF_975968855.1 Petrachloros mirabilis | reverse complement strand
CGCGTGTCCCTTCCGATCAGATCGAAGAAGCCAGAACCTGGATCAATCCCTTCGAGTCGACCGCGGAGAATACTCAGAAGGGGAAAGCTCTATTTCATGGAAAGGCCTTTTGCGTCACCTGCCACGGCAGGGACGGTAAGGGTTTGTCAGGTGTCGAGGGATTGAGGGGAAAGCTTCCTCGAAACTTTACCGATAAAGCATGGCAACGGGCGAGAACTGACGGGGAACTCTTCTGGATTTTGAAAAACGGGAGCCCGGGGACAGACATGGCCTCGTTCATCCCCCTTGTGCTGACAGAAGAAGAAGCCTGGCATGTGCTCTTGTATGTCCGGTCGTTCGGTCAACAATGAGTGATGAAGGTACGGGATAAGAGAACTAACTTATCATTTTCCGTACATCTCCAGTTTTTCATCCTCTTCATTGCGCTCTTTGTCGGATCGGGGGGAAGCGCGTTTGCCGACTGGTCTGCCACCGCCGAGCAGAAGACCAGCTATACGACCGATGCCTTGCAGTTTTCTTCCGCCAGGCGACTCCGATTCACCGAAGATCCGTCGCAGCCTACAGGAATTCCTCTTGGGAACCCGGAAGATGTGATTTGGGAACCCTCTCTCGACCTTCTACGGTCCTCTTCCAACAAGTGGGGAAACAATGAACTCTCCGTTAAAGCTCACGGATATATTTATACGAACAACGCGATCTTTAATCACGGTGATTACAAGATTCAGGATCGGCAATGGCTCGATCAAGAGACCTCAATTCTGGTGCGGTATCGCTACGTTCCCAATCTCTTTCTCGGGCCGAATTTTGAGCGCCGAACGGGCACGCGTTCGATTCAAGAGGAGCGTCTCACCTCGCATCATTGGCGTGCAGAGGTTGAGCGCCGTGTGAACAAGGACACCACCGTCACCTTGGTCGGCCGATTCGGCATTCGGCTGTACAATGATGTCTTTGCGGAACGGGATACAAACTTTTACACGGTCGGTCCCCATCTTCGACAGCAGCTGTTCTCTTGGCTGTCTGTGACGCTGGGATATCTGTATGAACGCGGCCTTTCCAATGGTCGGCACGATGTGCAGCTCAATGACGACGTATCCTATTTTCTGCATCTGATTTCCTGCGGCGCCGACTTGAGGCTGGCGCGTAATCTGATGCTGGAGCTGTCCTATATACACGTCCGGAAGACCTTCACGAGCAATCTCGTGGGTGATACCCATCTGGATCGGTTGGACCAGACACACCAGGGGCGGGTGGAACTTGGATACCAAATTACATCCAGATTGATCGGGACGCTTGCCTTCCAGCGAACCCAACGAACGTCGACCAATGCCTTGAGGGACTTCAACGATTCGATTGTATCGCTTGGAGCTGCGTACCACTTTTGAGCCTCAATGAGGTTATTGGGTGAAGTCTTGATGGATCTGTCGCGTGAAGCACCAGGGGACAAATCTCACCTGTGGAATTTTTCACCACTGAACGGCTATCTGTCGCGGTCGAAATATTTAACCAACTGTAATTTCAATGAATTGGATCGCTGACGAGAAGGAGAAGTGCGGCATGTCGATAGCAGAACATCAGACCATGAACCGTTGTATCCAGGTCATTCTCGGCGCGATTCTTGTGAGTTCAGGTTGTGCCGGAACTCAGGGGAAAATGGAGATGGCCGAAGGGGATCAGACAAAGAGCGGCGTAGAAAGGTTCGATCCTCTCTTTTCCCCTCCCTCGCCCGAGACGATTCCTGGTGGGCGACGCGGCGAACAGATACGCATCGGGTACGAAGTCGTTGCCCGTACGCAGGAGTTCGGGAAGCCCTACGTCGGCAATTCGCTCAATTGCACGAACTGCCATCTCGATGCGGGGCTCAATCCCAATGCCGCGTCCTTCGTAGGGTTGAGTGCCGTGTATCCTGAGTATCGGGCGCGTGCGGATCGGCAGATGACGTTGGCCGATCGGATCAACGAATGTTTTGAGCGAAGCCTGAACGGCAGGGCGCTTCCTCCCGATAGTTCCAAACTGCAGGCGGTTGTCGCCTACATCGAGTGGTTGTCGAAGGATATCCCGACTGGCAGTTCGGTTCCCTGGAGAGGGATTCCTCGCTTGAAGTCGGATAAGCAGCCGGATGCAGGAAGGGGCAAGAAGGTATTCGCTGCAAAGTGCGCGTTCTGTCACGGATCTGATGGGCAAGGTACGATGTCGGCTCCGCCCGTCTGGGGACCGAAGTCCTACAATATTGGGGCTGGGATGGCACGGATCAGCGTGGCGGCTTCGTTTATCAAGTCCAACATGCCGCGTGGCTGGGGCTGGTCGCTCTCCGATGAAGAGGCCTTCGACGTGGCCGCGTACATCAACAGCCAACCGCGCCCGGATTATCCCGAAAAGATTCGTGATTGGCCAAAAGGCGGGAAGCCCGCCGACTCGCCGTACTAGTAGAACCAAATGCCACATGCTCAATTTCCAAAATACCCAAAATACAATGTGTAGTTGAAAAGAGAGCACTCATTAGAAATTCAACATTGAACCTTCAGCATTATGGAGCGGCGTCAGCTGCTCCCATTCTGCCCTGGTGGATTGGCGGATTAGGAATCGGACTGATCTTGATCATAGCCGTGGGATTGGTTCAACCCATTGGCGTATCCACTCAGTATGTCGTGGCAGTCGGGGTGATTCTCCACCAGATTCTTCCGGTCGTCGCGACCGAGAGCCCCTACTTGGCTGAGTCGGCAGAAGGGTGGACGATCCTGACCTATGAATTCATGTTTGTGTTGGGAATTCCGATCGGAGCGTTTCTAGCCGCACTGTGGAGTGGTCGTGTGGCGTGGCAGGTTGTCCCGACTGAATGGGCCTCCCGTTTCGGAACTCTTCCAGGCAGGCGATTGGTGTGGTCCTTTATCGGCGGATTTATTCTACTGTTCGGCGCCCGGTTCGGCGGAGGCTGTACATCCGGGCACATGATCAGCGGAGTGTCGCAGCTGGCTTTCAGCTCACTGGTCTTTTCCTCGGCGCTCTTTCTGAGCGCGATCGTGACAGCCCGATGGCTGTATGGCGGCGGAGGCACCAGATGAACCTGCTGCTCGGTTTGGTCTTGGGTGTGGCTTTCGGGGCGGTCCTTCAAATGACCGGTGCATCAAGCCATACGAAGGTCGTCAACGCGCTCCGACTCCGAGATTTGACTATCATCAAACTTATTCTGACCGCCATCGGCGTCGGATTGATCGGCGTCCATCTTCTGGATGCCTTCGGCTTGGCGAATATGAAAGTCAAGGATCTCTACCTGCCGGGCGTCGCCATCGCCGGACTGATCTTCGGAATCGGATTTGCCGTCACCGGGTATTGTCCGGGCACGGCGCTCGCTGCAGCTGCGGAAGGAAAAGTCGACGCCTGGTTCACGGTAACCGGCGGCTTGTTTGGTGCCGTCATTTTTGCGTTTCTCTATCCCGAGCTAGAATCGGCCTTGCTCGCCTTCGGCCGATTCGGTCCCATCACCCTTCATCAGACCCTTGCGCTGCCTGGAGCTGTAATTGCGGTGCCGGCGGGTGCCGTCTGTATCTGGGCGGCAATGCGGCTTCATGATCCGAGGGGCGCGTCATGAAACTTCTCGTTTCCTATCACGGCGGAACACGTTTTGACATCGTCAGCGGCAGGCATCGGATTGTGACGGATCAGCCGGAGGAGGACGGAGGGCAGGATGCCGGGATGAGCCCTGTTGAGTTATTTGTGGGATCGATTGCCAGCTGCGTCGGCTATTTCGTGGGTCGCTTTTGCTCGCGGCACAACATTCCACAAAACGGCCTTACGGTTGAGGCAGAATGGACAATGGCTGAAGGCCCGCATCGTGTGGGTGCAGTCTCGATCGCCATCCGTCTCCCTCATCGTCTCACGCACGATCAGAAGGAACGCCTCTTGAAAGTGGCGCACGGCTGTACCGTCCATCAATCAATCGCAGTTCCCGCGACGGTTGATATCAGATTGAATCCTCACGGCCATTCGTGACTCTAACGCAACGGAGGGAATAGCATGTCGGTTTCTCGAAGGGGATTCTTTACGGCGCTGATGCAAGGTCTTGGAGCGGGAGTCATCGGCGGATGGGTG
>NZ_CDLUDY010000079.1:0-8432 GCF_975968855.1 Petrachloros mirabilis | reverse complement strand
CGCGACGTGGTCGTCATTCTAGTCCGCCGCTCTTTTCCAAGTCAACAGAACGGCGTTTGCTCAGAAGGCCTAGAACCCCTGTAATGATGGGCCATTGGGCCCAGGCTCCCTTCGTAATCTAGAAAGCAAATTGTTATGGCCGAAATCCAGTCAGCAGACCGGGAGCAAAAGAAAAAACGGATCATCATGATGATCCTGCTGGCCGTCCTCTTGATGAGTGTTTCCATGTTTCTGGTTGAGAGGAAGGAATCGAGCGTCATTGTGGTGACGTTTCCCAACGGGACGCAGTTGGATGCAGAAGTGGCGGATACGCCCGAAAAGCTCCTTTTCGGATTGGCATTCCAGGAGGCATTGCCCCCCGGCGGAGGAATGATCTATATCTTCGAAGCGACGGGAACCAATCATTTCTGGACGAAGGCCTATCAATTTCCCATCGACGTGATCTGGATCGATGAAAGCCACCACGTGGTCCAAGTCATGGAGAACGTTCAGCCCTGTGGACAGGACCCTTGCCCTGAATATCGTTCCGAGTCCAGTTCAGTCCGATATGCCATTCAGACTGCCGCGGGGTTCATCAAGGAGCAAGGCGTTACGGTTGGGGACGAGTTGAAATATACGCTTCGTATGTGACCGTGAGACTGCCGTATGTTGCGAGGGTGGAGAAACGAAAGGACAAGGGTGTGACAATCGAAGGATTTCAACCAGTAGCTCGAGTCGAGGACGTACCTCCCGGCCAATCCAAAGTCGTGAAGGTAAACAATCGAGCGATTGCCCTATTCAATGTGGACGGGAAGTTTTTTGCCGTTCACGATCTCTGTCCTCACGAAGGCGGGCCTCTGCATGAAGGAAGAGTGAAGGGGTTTGTGGTTTCCTGTCCCTGGCACGACCTTGCGTTCGACATCAGGAACGGCCAGGGGACCGATGGTGGAGGATACTGTGTTGGGAGTTATGAAGTTCGTGTCGAAGGAGGAGAGATCCTCGTCGGACCGCGCCGGAAGATGTGATTCAGAAAGACTTAGGCCAAGATTCGATTCGAGGTGTCAGAGATGAGCGGATCAGAAGCAGGCGCAAAACCGTCCGGGATGGCCAAAGTCATTGAAGCTGTTCTTGAACGGCCAATATATATTCATTTGTGGGAAGACCGCACCAGGGGGGAGCAGTGGGTTCCTGCATTCGACGGTTCGGAGTTGGCGTTGATGGCTGATGACTATTTAAGGGTGGCGGGAAACAATGCTGTGGACAACGGACGTCGTACCTTCGAATTCAGGGCGATAAAACCCGGTAGCTTCCGGGTTGTGTTTGAAAAGCGAATGGGATGGAAGTTTACCGCTGAGGACCGGCGTGTCTTCCAAATCAACGTGTCGAGCAAGCTATCGGCGGAAACGGAGTAACGGTGCCGGACCTCGCCTATGTCAATGGAAAGTTTTGCCCCTTAGCCGATGCCCTCGTCTCGGTTGAAGATCGTGGGTTTCAGTTCGGTGACGGCGTCTACGAGGTCATCAGAACCTACAACGGCCGACTGTTCGAACTTGACGCGCACCTTGCCCGGTTGGATCAAAGCGCTGGTGCGCTTGATCTAAGACAGCCCTATTCCCGTGAAGTTTGGAGCCAGCACATCTTGGAAGGGATCAGGATGGCCGGTTATCAGAATGCAAAGGTGTATATTCAGGTTACCAGAGGCGCGGCTCCTCGCGACCATGTCTGTTCTCCTGATATCACACCTACCGTTGTCATGACGGTGCGGGAACTCCAACCCTTGAGCCCCTCTGTGCAGGCAAGCGGTGTGGAGGCTATAACGATGGAGGATTTGCGGTGGGGCCGTTGCGATATCAAGAGCCTCAATCTGCTCGCCAATGTCATGGCCCGTCAACAGGCTAGGAAATCACAGGTTTTCGAAGCCATTCTCGTGAAGAACGGAGAGGTGACTGAGGGGGCAGTCAGCAATGTCATGGCAGTTCTGAACGGTGTTGTGACAACTGCGCCGGCAGGACCACGGATTCTTTCCGGAGTCACGAGAAGCGTGGTTCTCGAGCTTGCTCGCAAAGAGGGACTAAAACTCCAAGAGCGTTATATCTCCAGCGAAGAACTGTACCATGCAGACGAAATCTTTTTGACCGGCACGACAGTCGAAGTGCTTGGGGTGGTTCGCGTCGATGGAAGGCCGATAGGGAGCGGGAAGCCGGGGGCGATGACGCAGATGCTTTCAAAGAGGTTCGTTGATAGGATTAGCTAGTCCGCCCCTTGCAATGGGGCAAGTGACATGTTATGGTCCTGATTCTGGAAAGTGGGCTCAGGCCCACTTTTTTGTTTGATTTCATGATAAGAGCTTCAGAGAAACGGGGCTAGGGATGCCGGTGAAGGAATCCCGACCGGTCGTCGACCGCATCAGCGAAGTTGTCACGCCTATCCTCTGGACATTGGGCTTGGAACTGGTCGAGATCGTTTGTGTGGGCCAAGGGCCTCGTTCAGTGGTTCGGGTGTTCATCGACAAACCGGGTGGCGTCACATTGGATGATTGCGAGCGTGCCCACGTTGCCCTCGGGCCGGCTCTGGATGTGGCGGATCCGTTTCCTCATCCGTACACGCTAGAAGTGTCTTCTCCGGGCCTGGATCGGCCCTTCAAACGGATTCAGGATTATCGTCGTGCGATCGGCAAGGTGGTGAGCTTGAAGCTCAGAGAACCTCTTGCCGGACAGTGGCGTGTAGTGGGAACATTGATCGACGTGGTGGACAATGCCGTGACGGTGGCCGTGAAAGAGCCTCCAAATGGAGGCCCGGTAACCCTCGAGATGGGAAGAATTGCCGAGGCGAGATTGGTTGTGAAGTGGTGAGTATCGACAGCGCCGAAGTGGAGAGCGAAACATGAACCGAGAATTAATAGCGGTAATCGACGAGATTGGACGCCAGAAGGGTATCGACAAAAGTAAGGTGATCGGCGCTATTGAAGCGGCTCTGCAAACGGCAGCCAAAAAGCGATTTGGACAGGCTGAAAACATTCAAGTCGAGATTGATCCGAAAACCGGCGAAATCTCCGTCGTCTCAAAGAAAGTCATTGTCGACTCGGTGACGAACCCTAAGGCTGAGATCTCCTTGAAGGAAGCCCGGGCCTACGACAGTGAAGCCGAGGTTGGAGACGAAATCGGATCGCTCATTGAAATGGATGAACTGGGACGCATTGCCGCACAGACCGCCAAACAAGTCATTTTCCAAAAGGTACGCGAAGCGGAGTGGGAAGCGGTCCAAAAAGAATATTCCACAAGGCAGGGTGATCTGGTCAACGGGGTCATTCTGGGAATGGAGCGCCGCAACTACCTGGTGGATTTGGGCAAAACGGAAGCCATCCTGCCGATTCAGGAACAGATTCCCCGTGAGACCTATCGGCGTGGAGACCGCGTAAAGGCCATGCTCTTGGAAGTGCGGCGAACACCCAAGGATGTCCAGGTGATTTTGACGCGCAGTCATCCGCAGTTCGTTGCCAAGCTCTTCGAGTTGGAAGTTCCAGAGGTCATGGAAAAGATCGTGGAGATCAAGGCCGTGGTGCGTGAGCCTGGGGATCGCACCAAGATCGCTGTCACATCTCGCGAGAAGGCCGTCGATCCCGTGGGGGCCTGTGTCGGCATCAAAGGTTCCCGGGTGCAAGCCGTAGTTCGCGAACTTCGTGGCGAAAAGATTGACATCATCACCTGGACGTCCGATCCCCGTGTCTTTATCGCAGAGGCGCTGAATCCGGCCACGATTGAGAAAGTTGGTGTCGATGAGGAGAAGAAATCTGCTCTGGTCGTCGTTGCCGACTCGCAACTATCCTTGGCGATCGGGAAGAATGGACAGAACGTTCGACTGGCCGCCCGGTTGACCGGTTGGAAGATTGATATCATCAGTGCCACGGAATATGAGAAAGAGAAGGCAGAACGGGATAAGGAAATCAAGGCCGCACTCGCCGAAGAAGCCGAGGCGCAGCGGCAGCAAGAAGAAGCTCGGCAGCAGGAACGAGCGCAAGCAGAGGCTGAGGCGTAACGGGTGATCTGATTAGGTGTTGAAGTACTATGCGTGTCTATGAATTAGCCAAGCAGCTTGGGATGGAAAATCGGGATTTGATTCCCGAGTTAAAGCGGTTGGGGATTGTCGTGGCATCTCACAGCAGCACGTTGGAAGAAGCGGCGGTGCAGAAGGCTCTCGAGAAGCTAGGCCCCAAGCAAAAGACGTCGGTCAGGGCTGTTTCGAAAAGTGCTGCCGGTGAGACAAGCACACACCATCCTGCAGGGGCAAAATCCGCCGCGGTTAAGGCTTCGGCGACCGATGAGCCCAAGCCCGATAAACGTAGAATCCTGATCAAGCGCAAACGGACCGACGAGGTTTCACCGGAGGAACCTCTGGCGCCGGTGGGGGCAGAGCCAGCCGTCACTCAAGGTATGGAAGCGACGGCGCCTTCAATAGCCCAGCCGGTACATCCTGCGAGCGAGAGTCCTGCAGCCGGTCCCACCGAAACTCATCCCTCCGCTGGGGTTCAACCGCAGCCGGTCGAAGCCAGAAGTGAGCCGTCAGCTGTGACACCTGCTCCGTCTCCGACGGTCGAAGTGCCTTCCGGGAAAAAGAAGGCAATGGAAGAGCTCCAGGCGGAGAGCCTCAAAGATAAGCTGAAAAAAGTTCGCAAGCCCGGTCGTTCCCGGGATGACGATGAAATACGCATCCGAGAAGATGCGGCACGATGGCAGGACCTTCGTGCGATCCCCGTTCAGCGCCGGGATGATCGATCTAAGCACGTGCATCACAGTACTCCGGCTGAGATCACGAAGCCGCGCAAGAAGAGCGTCAAGCTCACGCTGGGTATGACGGTCAAGGAATTTGCCGAACTCATCGGACAACGTCCGGCCGATATCGTGCGCAAACTCATGGACATGGGGCAGATGTTGACGTTCAATCAGCCGATGCACATCGATGCTGCGTCAATGATCGCCGAGGAAGCGGGAATCAAACTGGATGTGGCTGTTGAAAAGGCCGGGGAAGAGTTGTTGGAGGATATTGTCCAGGCCGAAGGTGAGGCCAACCCTGAGCCCCGTCCCCCCGTTGTCACGATCATGGGCCATGTCGATCATGGGAAGACGTCGTTACTCGACGCGATCCGTGAAACCAAGGTGGCGGAAGGAGAAGCTGGTGGCATTACCCAGCATATCGGCGCATATACGGTCAGCGTTCGCGGTAAGCAGGTAACCTTCCTCGATACCCCGGGACACGAAGCCTTTACAGCTATGCGGGCGCGAGGAGCGAAGGTGACGGACATCGTCATCCTGGTCGTTGCAGCGGACGATGGCGTGATGCCGCAAACGATTGAAGCGATTCACCATGCAAAGGCTGCCGGAGTGCCGCTCATTGTCGCCATTAATAAAATTGACAAACCCGATGCCAATCCGGATCGGGTACGAAATGCCTTGTCGGAACACGGCTTAATCTCCGAAGCGTGGGGTGGCGACACCATCATGGTTGAAGTGTCCGCGAAGCAGAAGACCGGGCTTGATCAGTTGCTCGAAATGATTCTTTTGCAAGCGGAGGTTCTCGAACTTAAGGCGGATCCGAATCAGCTGGCAAAGGGGACGGTGGTCGAGGCAAAACTCGAACGGGGCCGGGGTCCCGTTGCAACGGTGTTGGTGCAGAGCGGGACTCTCCACGTCGGTGATGTATTCGTCGTCGGCGCGTTTAGTGGAAAAGCTCGGGCGCTTATCAGCCATACCGGTGCCAAAGTGCAGGAAGCGGGACCGTCAATTCCCGTCGAAGTGATTGGATTGCCCGGTGTGCCTTCAGCGGGCGATGTGTTTCAAGCGGTTAAGGATGAACGGGTTGCGCGAGAGATCGCCGAAGACCGTGCCAGGAAACAGCGCGCTGCAGAACTCGCAGGTGCGGGGAAGGTGTCCCTCGACGATCTCTTTGCAAAGATTCAGGAAGGTTCGGTCAAAGAGTTGTCGCTCGTCATCAAAGCCGACGTGCAGGGATCTTCTGAAGCGTTGGTTGCGGCGATCGAGAAGCTGCCCTCCGATTCCGTCAAGCTTCGCGTCATCCATAACGGGGTTGGCGGGATTACTGAATCCGATGTACTGCTGGCTGCGGCCTCGAACGCCATCATCATCGGGTTCAACATCAGGCCGGAACCGAAGGCTTCCGCCTTGGCCGAGCGGGAACGAGTGGACATCAGACTCTACACGATCATTTACGACGCGCTGAACGATATTAAAGCGGCGATGGAAGGGTTGCTTGAGCCGACCCTCAAGGAGCGGGTGCTGGGCCGAGCAGAGGTCCGGCAGGTATTCACGGTCTCAAAGGCTGGGACGATCGCCGGGTCCTATGTGGTTGACGGAACAATCACACGTTCCAGCGCCGGTGTTCGAGTGATTCGCGACAATGTGGTCGTGTACCAGGGAAAATTGGGATCGCTTCGGCGCTTCAAAGATGATGTCCGCGAGGTGCAGCAGGGCTATGAATGCGGAATCGGCATTGAGAATTTCAACGATCTGAAGGTCGGCGACGTCATCGAAGTGTTTACCGTCGACAAGATCGCCGCAAAATTATGAGCGTTGAGCTGATCGGATTGTGAGTGTCATCGTCGGCCTCTGTACGATCGAGCTGTTCATCCCAGACAGCCTGTCGTTGAAGGACAAGCGGCAGGTCCTCTTAAGCATGAAGGACCGGCTGCATCAGAAATTCAATTTGTCGGTTGCCGAGGTGGACGGGCATGATTTGTGGCAAAAAACGGTGCTAGCTCTGGCCTGTGTAGCAAACGACGGGCGGCACGTGAATCAAGTATTGGATCAGGCTCTCAATGTAATCCGCGGGAATCCTGCCGTCGAGATTGTGCAATCCCGCGTCGAACTGTTGTAACGGCAGTATGAGGGGCATACCCGACTGGCCGGCCAAAGGGAGTCATTGTGGCCAAGACGGGATACAGCCGGGCCGATCGTGTAGCGGATCAAATTCGCATGGAGGTGGCTGATATCCTCATGCGAAAGATCAAGGACCCTCGGGTCCGCTCAGTGACCGTGACCGATGTTGAGTTGACGAACGATTTACGAATTGCCAGGGTCTTCGTCACGGCCATGGGGACCGATGCTGAGACGAAAGACGTATTTGCAGGATTGGCTAGGGCCAGAGGATTTGTGCGAAGTGAACTGGGACGGCGGTTGACGCTTCGCTATTTGCCGGAGGTCGTGTTCCTGAAGGACGTGAGCGGGCCCAGAGGCGATCGTGTCCTGCAGTTACTGGATGAGATCCATGTCAAGGAAACGGAAGCAGAGCAGAGGGCAGCAAAAGAAAGCGGTACGGAAAATCAGGACAAATCGGTGATGTGATGATGGGAATTGTTCCGGGTTGCGGGGTACTCGACGGCGTCCTGGTCGTCCGGAAGGAGGCCGGATGGACCTCGCACGACGTGGTGGCCAAAGTCCGTCGTCTGTTTGGGGGTGTGAAGGTCGGTCATGCAGGAACATTGGATCCTGCCGCAACGGGGATACTGCCTCTTCTCATCGGAAAAGGAACACGTATCGCAGAGTATTTGATGGAATGGGACAAGGAGTACCGAGCTGTGCTTCGGCTCGGGGAGGCGACCGACACTCAGGATGCTACGGGAACCCTGCTGACTCGACAGGCAACGGATAATCTCACTCGATCGATGCTCGATGAGGCGGTGGCACAGTTTCGCGGCGCCATTCGGCAAGTCCCTCCGATGTATTCGGCCGTGAAGGTGGCTGGTATGCCGCTGTACAAATCTGCTCGTGCCGGGAAGACAGTGGAACGGGTGGCGAGGACAGTTCATGTCCGAGAGCTGGACATTCTCAAGTTCGAAGGGCGGGACGTCACGTTCCGCGTCGTATGTTCAAAGGGAACGTATATCCGGACGCTCTGTGCGGATATCGGTGAGACGCTGGGCGTCGGTGGACATTTGCTTGCCTTGGAACGTCGTCGAGTTGGACCTTTTATGCTCGAACAAGCTCGGACGGTTGAAGAAGTTGTGACCCGTCTCGCGATTGGTCGACTGGGCGAAGACCTGTGGAGTCTCGATCGTGTTCTTGAGGGCTTGCCGGCCATTCACGTCGATGCGACGACGGCGAGCCGTGTTCGCCACGGGGCTCCGGTGCCTCTATCGGGCATTATCCGTTGGGATTTGCCGAGCCATCATGAATCAATGTCAGGAAAGGCAGTCCGCATTCACGATACCGAGGGCCGGTTGCTGGCGGTGGGAAGGTGTCCGTCCGGACCGCACGAGGCAGTGGCGATTGAGAAGATGCTGGTGAGTCAGGAGTGAGTTAAGAGGAAGACAAAGCAGAAAGAGGAGATTGTCCCATGGCGTTATTGAAAGAAGCGAAAACAGAGTTGATCAAACAGTACCGGCAGCATGACACGGACTCCGGCTCTCCGGAAGTTCAGATTGCCGTGCTGACGAACCGCAT
>NZ_CDLUDY010000078.1:0-4781 GCF_975968855.1 Petrachloros mirabilis | reverse complement strand
GATAATTCAAGACTGAGCGGCGTAATCCTTCGCCAAGCCAGTCCGGTACCGTTACGCGTTGATCGCGATGCACGAGATCGTTCTCGGCGAAGCCGTGGAACTCATGGTCGAGAATGCGGATACCGTGGTCGGCGGGGTTTAGTCCGATAGGACTGTGAGCCGTGGCCGTAAAGCGATGCCAGAAGGCCGATTGAATGAGATCAGCGGCCATGAGTTGTCGAACCCGTTCAAGGGAGTCAACGGATTCTTGCATCGTCTCGGTTGGACAGCCGTACATTAAGTAGGCGTGGATGAGGATCCCGGCGTCCTTGAACGCTGCGGCGACCAACGCAGTATGATCGACGGTGATGCCTTTCTTGATCTTCTCCAGGACGCGGTCAGACGCTGCTTCGAGTCCAGCCGTCACTGCGATACAACCGGAAGCCGCAAGCAGGCGGCAGAGGTCCGGCGTAAATGCGGTTTCGAATCGGATATTGCCCCACCAGGAGATGCTGAGGCCGCGCTCCAATAAAGCGAGCGCCAATGCTTTGAGCGCAGCCGGTGGTGCTGCTTCATCGACAAAATGAAACCCCCGCCTGCCTGTTTCGGTGATCAGTTGCTCAATCTGCCGGATCAATCGGTCGGTCGGGGTGGCTTCATACCGGCTAATGTACTTCAAGCTTACGTCACAGAAAGTGCATTGTTTCCAGTAGCAACCGTGCGCGACGGTCAACTTGTTCCAGTGACCTTCGGACCAGAGGCGATGCATCGGGTTTGTGCTGTCCAGGATTGTGAGGTAATTCCCGAGTTCAAGCCCGTCATAGGTCGGGCAGCCGACCTCATCCATGGAGTAATCCTGTTGTGAACGATCACCGGAAAAGCGCACGCGACCATTGTCCCGGTAAAGCGTGCGGCAGAGGGCTGTGACTGGCAGTGTTTCTTGAAGATATTCGATGAGCGACAACAATGGGCGTTCGCCGTCGTCGAAAGTAATAAAATCGATGTAATCGAACACCCGAGGATCGCTCAGACGGCGCAACTCAGTATTCACGTAGCCGCCGCCGAGTACCACTGTGATATGAGGGCGATTTCGCTTGATGGCTTGAGCGATTCTGAAGCCGCCATAAAGGTTGCCTGGAAAGGGAACGGAGATGCCGACAATGGTGGGATGAACCCGTTCAATGTGCCGCCAGAGCGCTTCGAGCATGAATTCGTCGGTCAGGCTCGGCGGTTCGGACAAGGCAGTTTCGATCGGAGTAAAGGAGGATGCGGCCCGCGCGATGTGTTCCGCATATCGGCTGATTCCAAACTGCGGCGCAACCGTGGCCTGTACCAGATCGACAAGGTCTTCGAGATACCAGGTTGCATATTGTTTTGCGCGATCCTCGATAGACACGCTTCGTGAAGAAATCGTTCTCCCGTGGAATCGAGGACCTTGCGGGAGGATGCCGGGACGGGCGAGGTGCATAGCAAAGGCCGGGTTGCGGCCCTGAAGAAATTCGACCACCGGGTCGACCAAGTCTATATAAGCCCCTTTGCGTGCCAGCATCTGCCGCGCTTCGTCCGGAACTTTCTCGCCCTGTTCCCGGATTCGGTCGAATACCTCAACCAAGCCGGGCCGACTAAAGAGCCGGAGTACCATTTCAATTCCGAGATCGGCCTGGTGGCAGGCTATGCCCCGTGATCGCAGGAAGCCGGTCAAATAGGCTGTCGAAGGGTAGGGGGTATTGAGTTGCGTTAGGGGGGGGATCAGCAGTAGAACCGTCTGGGTGCCCATAGCGTCACATAGCATAGTGAGGAGAAGGATAGCCAGACGGAGTCGAGTATCGGAAGAGAGGAGGGATCAATGGTACGCAACCTTGTGATGGTGTTGCTGATGATGCTGTGCGTACCCTCGGCTGCCTTTGCGGACATCGAGGGACACACACTCGTCGATTTGACCTATCCGTTTGACGAGCAGACGGTGTTCTGGCCCACGAATAAGCCGTTCAAATGGGACAGGGCTGCCTGGGGAACCACTGCCGGAGGGTATTGGTATGCATCCGGTGATTTTTCCATGTCGGAGCATGGCGGTACGCACATTGATGCACCGCTCCATTTCGGTGAGGGAAAACTCGCGGTCGACGAGATTCCGCTCGACCGACTGGTTGCGCCGGCGGTCGTGATCGACGTACGTCATGCCGTGAAACAAGATCGTGATTATCGCTTGACCGTGGAGGATATTGAACAATGGGAATCCCACTATGGTCGCATTCCCAAAGGGGCCGTGGTGCTGATGCTCTGTGGTTGGGGAGAAGGCTGGCCGGACAGAGAAAAATATCTGGGAAGTAATACGCCGTCCGATCCGAAGACGCTCCATTTTCCGGGTTTCTCGAAAGAGGCGGCGGATCTTTTGGTACATGAGCGGAATGTGGACGGGATTGGCCTCGATACTCCCAGCATTGATTACGGACCCTCGCGGGACTTCATCGTGCATCAAATCGTCAACGGCGCGAACATTTACGGCCTGGAGAACATTGCGAATTTGGAAAAGCTGCCTCCAAAGGGCGCCACTTTGGTGGCCTTGCCGATTAAAATCAAAGGCGGGACGGGCGGACCGGTGCGGATTATCGCCATTCTTCCTTAATGTAAAAGGACCGCGCTGATGGCGACGGAAAACCCCTACCTCCTCTATAGCGATTTCAATTGTCCATTCTGTTATGCGCTGCACGAGCGACTGTACACTACCGGCTTACTCGATCGCTGTGAATGGCGCAGTGTCCAGCATGCGCCACATTTGCCTCGTCCCATGAAACCGTGGAGCGGTTCGTTGGGAGCAGAGCTACGGGACGAAGTCTTAGTCGTACGACGGCTGGTCCCAGGGTTGCCGATTGCGTCGCCTCCTGGAAAGCCCAATACCGGACCTGCCATCATGCTGGCAGCGTCGCAACTCCAACAAGATCGTCATTCGGGAATGAAAATCGTTCGGGCCCTATACCGTGCGTTTTGGGTTGAAGGAAAAGATATCTCGAACCCATTGGTGCTGGATGAGTTCGGGATTTCAGACGGGACCGACCTCGAAGATCTGATCGGGGAGTGGAACGAGGGTTGGCATGCGACCGGGCATGCCGGTGTGCCGTTGATTGTTTCGCCCGATGGCGATCTGCTCGTTGGGTGCGTGCCGGAAGAACAGCTGAAGCGATTCTTCGATCCGCGCGCAGCCTAGGAAGGTTACTCGAAGTGGACGAAGGACGCACTCGGCAACCGCTTTCCCATCCGGAGCATCCAATTTCCGATGCCGAACGCGAGGCCATGGTGGAGACCGCCGAGTTGCTCGCCAAGGTGCTCGACACGACCGTTAAAATTCCCGGCACGCCATTGTATCTCGGTCTCGATCCATTGCTCGGACTGATTCCGGGCATCGGCGACGTGATTGCGAATTTGATCGGTACGGTGATTCTCGGACTTGCTGCGCGCCTCCAAGTTCCGCAAATCGTCATCACACGCATGGCCGTGAACCTCCTCATCAACGGAACGGTCGGAGCGGTTCCCGTCTTCGGTGATCTCTTCTCTGTCTGGTTCAGGAGCCATGCAAGGAATGCCGTCCTTCTTCGTGAGGCAGCGACCAGGCCTTCACGAGGGACCCACGTGGACTGGCTCTACGTCGCGGGCATGATCGGCGGCGTGGCGCTTGTGCTCATTCTGGCGATCGCGCTGGTGCTGTGGGTGGTCTGGAAGGTGTGGGCATACGTCGCACTCTAAGACAAACACAAGACGATGGGCGATTCCTACTCCCCGACGAACTTGAGCGCTGCGCCGTTGATGCAGTAGCGCAGGCCGGTCGGCTTCGGCCCATCCTTGAACACGTGGCCAAGGTGGCCTTCGCAGCGGGCGCAGTGGACTTCGGTGCGGGGGAAGATGAGTTTGTAGTCGGTCGTCGTTTCAACGACTTTCGGGTCGATCGGCTGCCAGAAGCTCGGCCAACCGGTTCCACTGTCGAATTTGTGTTCTGATGAAAACAACGGAAGATCGCAACCGGCACAGTGGTAGATGCCTGCTTTCTTATTGTCGTGCATGTTGTCGGTGAAGGGCCGCTCCGTATCTTCGTGACGCAAGACCCGATAGGCCATGGGGCTGAGTAGCTTCTTCCATTCCTCGTCCGTCTTCACGACCTTCACGATCGGACCGATTTCTATGTTCTGAGGCATGGCAATCACTCCTTCCTTCTCTTCGGACTTCCCCACTGTATGTCGACGAACTGCAAGCATCCTTACATACGAATTGTCGGAGGGCAAGGGCGCGGATGGCAGAGGGTAGGGGCAGAGGACTCTGGAGCAGCACTCCAAAGTCCCCTTTCCTTTAGGCTGAAGCGGAGATGGTTCTGTCTGACCCTGTAGTGTCGTGTGCGGCCCCGTCATGATTAAAGGCTGCCGGAAGGACTTCTTCAATCCGTTCGGCCAGGATGAAGGTCATGTCATCCCGCACTTCCTGCGGGACTTCCTTCAAGTCCTTCTCGTTGGCTTTGGGGAGAATGACCCGCTTGATCCCGGCGCGATGAGCTGCCAGCACCTTTTCCTTGATTCCGCCGACCGGTAGCACCAGTCCGCTCAAGCTGATTTCTCCGGTCATTGCCGTATCGTTACGCACAGGCCTGCCTTCGTAGGAGGAGGCAAGCGCCGTCGCCATCGTAATGCCGGCGGAGGGGCCATCTTTTGGAATGGCTCCTGACGGCACGTGGATGTGCACACCGTTTCGTTTGAACCGTGAAATATCGAGCCCCATGCTCTCGGCGTGCGACCACAGGTAGCTGCGAGCCGCGCGCG
>NZ_CDLUDY010000077.1:0-10854 GCF_975968855.1 Petrachloros mirabilis | reverse complement strand
GGAGCGAGGCAAAGATCGCCGGCCCGACTTCTTTGGCGGAATCAATCAGCACTTGGGTCCGCTCTCCCACGCGGCCCTTTCGTTCCCACTCCTCCAGCCGGCGATGTGCGTTATCCACCATCACTATTGAGGCATCCACCATGTCGCCGATCGCCACGATGATTCCGCCTATCGACATGATGTTCATCCCAATGCCCATGAGGTACATCGGAATGAATGAAATCATCACGGCGAGTGGCAATGTCATGATGGGCAGCAGCGCGGAACGGAGATGCAGCAAGAAGCCGATAATCAACACGGTGACGACGATCAGTTCCTCGACGAGAGTGTCTTTCGCGGTGGCGATTGACTCACGGATCAGATCGCTGCGGTCGTAGGTCGTAACGACCTTGACACCCTTTGGCATCGACGGCTCCAGCTCCTTGAGTTTCGACTTGATCCGCTCGATGACCGTCAGAGCATTTTCCCCGAAACGCATGATGACGACTCCACCGACCACCTCGCCTTTTCCATCAAGGTCGACTAAGCCACGCCGCATGTCGGGCCCAAGCCTGACGGTGGCGACGTCCCGCAGTAAGATTGGCGTTCCGTTCGGATTGACACCGACGGAGATCTTCTCGATATCGCCGACGGACTTGATATAACCCCGTCCGCGAATCATGTATTCGATACCCGAGAACTCCACGACGCGGCCACCGACGTCTTCGTTGCTTTGCCGAATGGTTTCGACGATGTGGGGAAGCGAGAGCTTGTAGGCGAGAACCTTGGTGGGATCGAGGTTGACCTGATATTGACGTACGAAGCCACCCACGCCGGCCACTTCGGCGACGCCGTCGACACTGAGCAGCCAGTAACGGAGGTACCAATCCTGGAACGATCGCAATTCGGCGAGATCGTGCCGGCCTGTCTCATCGATCAAGGCATATTCGAAGATCCATCCAACCGAGGTGGCATCAGGCCCCAATTGCGGTGTGACACCGTCGGGGAGTCGGCCCGCAAGCTGGTTCATGTATTCGAGAACCCGGCTTCTTGCCCAGTAAATATCCGTACCGTCTTTGAAGAGCACATAGACGTACGAAAAACCAAAGTCAGAGAGGCCTCGGACCACGGTGACTTTCGGGGCGGACAGAAGTGCAGAGACGATCGGGTAGGTGATCTGATCCTCGACGAGATCAGGAGAGCGGCCTGGCCATTTGGTGTAGATGATGACCTGCGTGTCGGAGAGGTCCGGGATGGCATCCACCGGAGTATGCTTCATGGCCCACAGGCCGGCAGCTGCCAGGGCGAAGACAAGCAGAAACACGATGAACCGGTTGCGGGCGCTGAATTCTATTATTCGTTCGACCATGTTCGCTCGCGTAGCAGGCCCGACGCCAGGGGGAAGAAGCTAATGCTCGGGAAGAGTTGGCCCCTCGCCTCGAGCTTTTCCCCCGTGTCTGTATTCATTTCATGCCCGGCATCCCCGCCATCCCGCCGACTGCGGCCTTCAACTGGCTTTCCGAGTCGATTAGAAAATTCGCCCCTGTGACGACATGTTCTCCTTCTTTCAACCCTTCTTTCACCTCTACCAAGTCACCCGCCCGCGCACCCAATTTGACGTTTCGCCATTCCAATTGTCCGCCTCCATGGTGAATGAAGAGCAGTTGTCGTTCTCCCGATTCCAGGATGGCGTCTCTCGGTACGACGAGTCTCGTGCCAAGGGGAATCTTGAGTTCTACGTTGGCGTACATATCGGGTTTAAGTTTCTCGCCCGGATTGTCCAACTCGAACCGCACCTTTGCCGTGCGCGTCTTGGGGTCGAGTGTCGGATAGATAAACCCCACGTGTCCGTGCATCTTTGTGTCGGGATCGTAGGAAAGGGTGACGACCGCTTTCTGCCCGATCTTGATGTATGGCAGTTCATATTCGTAAATGTCGGCCAGCACCCATATATGAGAGAGATCGGCAATGAAGTAGAGCTCCGTGCCCGGCGTCACGTAGGTTCCGGCTCTCGCCTCCATTCGAATCACGGTTCCTGAATTCGGGGAGTGTATGGGGAGCGTCCGTAGGACTTTGCCGGTCCGTTCAAGATCACGGATATGGTTCTCTCTGATGTCCCAAAGCTGCAGCCGGCGGCGTGTGGCTTCAAGCAACTCTTTGGACCCGCGGGCCACTTCCGGAAATTCGCTTTTCCCCAGCTCCCGATAGCTCTGGAGTGCCAGCAAGTATTCTTCTTGAGTCGCCACTAGGTCCGGGCTGTAAATCGCAAACAACCGTTGCCCCTTTTCCACGTGATCGCCGACGGCGCTGACCAACAATTGTTCGATCCATCCATCGAACTTGAGATTGACACGGCCGACCAAACGTTCGTCGATCTCCACGCGTCCTACCGTTCGGATCACCTTGTCGAGCGGCTGACGTGCCGCCTCCTGGAATTTCACCCCGATTGTTTGGAGGCGTTCGGGGGCGATCGTCATGGTGTTTGCCCCCATGGCAGTCGTCTCCCTTGGCAGCTCTTTTTCCGCTGTCCGATGTTCGAGCGGAATTTCGGGAGCCTGTTCTAGATCTGCCATGCCTGTTCCGGCTTGCTTGGTCGGTTCAGACGGCAGCGGCGCGGGCGCGTGATCCTTCATCCAGAAGACCACGGCAATCCCGACGAGGGTCAGAAGTACTGCTCCGATGATAAACGCTCGTCGGTTCATCGGTGAATCACCCTGTTGACATTGGGCGTTACCTGTTGCGAGGTTTTCCCTGTGTATCCGGAGGCAAGAGAAGGAACCGGTTTTAGCGAGCTGCCCGTCACTTCTTCCAATCGAGCCATTGCCTTCTCGTGCGCCACCATTTCCCCGTGCAGTTCCAATTCGCTTTCCTGCAGAGTCAGCAAGCTGTTGAGTAAGGTCAGAAAGTCTACCTTCCCAACCCCGTAGCCGGCCTGAGAAGCCTGTAAGGCCATCGTGGCCTGGGGAATAATGGCGTCACGCAGAATCGTCACGAGCCGCTCGGCGCGCTGTGCCTGAACAAAATCGTCCTTCACTCTGAAAAGGACGTCCTGCCGAGAATTGACCAGGCTGTCCCGTGCGCCGGAGAGTTCGGCCTGCGCCTGGCGTACACCCTCCCGTTGCTTCGATGTGTGGTAAAGCGGAATGCTAATGCCGAGCATCACCTGATACCCATTATCATTAATCCTGTCGTTCCTGAGTCCAAGCGCGCTCACATCGAAGTCCGGGTAGTATTCTCTTTTTGCGAGTGCCACGGCCTGCTCGCCTCGCTCCACTTCTTTGGCAGAGGCCTGCAGGACCGGAGAAAATTCATCTGCCCGACGACTCAACTCGGGAAGGGAAACCGTCAGCATTGTCACCTGGATCTCCTCCGGTGTACCGAAGGGGTTGGCAGGAGGACGAAGCAGCAGGCGATTGATGGCCGCATGCAGACTTTCCTTTTGTTGGTCCAGCACTGCAAGACGGTCGAGGACGCGAGACAGTTCGACTTGGGCGCGGAATACATCCTGCTGGGCGGCTTGGCCGACGGCGTAGCGTGAGTTGGCGGTTTTTTCGAATTGGGTGAGGAGGATTTTGTTTCGTTCGACGACCTCGATGGCCTTGTGGACGTAGTGTAGGTCGAAATACTGTTGCTTGAGCCGGGCAATCAGCCGGAGTCGGGTCGCCAGATATTCCTGCTCGATCCGGTCCGCCTTCCGTTGGGCCACCTCACCCTTTAAACTCAATTTTCCGGGGAAGGGAATTTCCTGGCCGACTCCATACATGGCTCCCTGTAGAGGGTCTGCCATGGGCATCCGCTGATAGCCGAACTGAAGTTTTGGATCAGGGAGGGCCTGGACCTGAGGTACTACCGCTTTTGCCGCTTCCCAACGTTCTCTTGCCGCCTTTATCTCAGGGTTGGCGGCTTCCAGTTCCGTTATCAAATTGGGCAAGCTGACTCGCGGTTCCGTAACAGGTTTGGCAGAAGTCGATTCTTGTGTTCCGGCCCTGGCTTCTGCATGAAAGTCCGATGCGAAGCTGCGATGAACAGAGGAAACGAAAAGAAACAGACCAAGAATGACAGATACGAAAGGTCGGATGCGAAAATATGTCACGAGACACCTCCCATGCCTGGTTAACGGGCTTATGCCGGTCATGTCCGGCATCCAACCTCATAAACGCAGCTGAGGCGCAGTATCAGATTCTGAGCACAGAGACGGAGCGTGTGGGGGAGGGAACAAGGGATGAGACGCTGCTCCGGGGGAATGACGTGGGGGTCGATGAGTATAACTGAGAGAATCCAGAACCGACGACACCTTCGCCTTGATCGAGGACGTCCACGGATACCGTAGATGCCGTGTTCGTCTGACGTTGTGGAGAAGCCGTGAGCGATGTCGGACAGGTGATCGAGCTTTCCATCGGACATACATGGGTTCTTACAGGCAACAGGGAATATCCACCTCCAAGAGAGACGTCCGGAGCCATGCACATGAATCCGCTCACCTGGCAGAAAATGAATAGGCTGAGCAATGCCACGTTGAGAGCGCGCAGGCCCGATAAGGGCTGGATCCTTGAAAGACGCATAGGAAACGACATTCCTTGGCCTGTAACGACTAGATATAAAGCAAGTTTTAGGCCCATCTGTCTAGTGCGGACTTTTAGTAGGGACAATTCAGCGAACTACGCCGAGTTCAGTGCAAGACTCTCAGACATACGCTGGTGCATTTTGCAACAATCCTCTATTGTGTGCGGACCTGTAATGCCCCAGCATTGATAGGGTCCGGCGACGTCGTCACCTCATGCATTCCGAAGAGTCAGTCAAAACGCGATGATCGGTCCATCCATCTATATCGGCTTCTGGCACAGAGTTCGCTTTTTTGCGAAGGTAACACGATGATCAAGGAGGAGTACTCATGGAAAACCGACATTCATGTTGCGCAGCAGGACAAGCCGTCTTTTTTGCCTTCCTCGGAGGGGCTCTTGCTGGAGCGGTGGCGGGGGTTCTTCTCGCCCCGAAGTCCGGGGAAGAAACCAGGCGTGAGTTGAGGGGATACGCCAAGCGAACGGAGGAAGAAGTGCTTGAACGGGCAAAGGAAGCGCGCAATGCCCTGGACGAGATGATCGAAAAAGGTAAGCAGTATATGGCGGAGAGAAAAGCCGACGTTGAAGCTGCGATTCGCGCTGGAAAAGAGGCGATGAAAGAGCGACGGGAAAAGGGCACCAGTTGAGAGGCTTACGTGCTATCCATTCGTTTTCATGGTCGAGGCGGACAGGGTGCGAAGACCGCTAGTCGGATCGTGGGAACGGCGGCGTTTCTGGAAGGCTATCAGGCGCAAGACTCGCCGATTTACGGGGCAGAACGTCGCGGTGCTCCGGTATCTGCGTTTACCAGGATCGCCAAAGAGCCGATCCGTGAGCGAGGTTTCATTACGCGCCCCGATCTCGTTTTGGTTGGCGACGCGTCGTTGATTCAAGATCCGGCGGCTCGGGTGCTGGAGGGCATCGATGAACAAACGGTGGTGTTCGTCAATTCACCACTTACGGCCGATCAGTACCAGGTTCAGACTTCGCTCCCCGGCAGAGTCACGACACTCGACGTGACGGAGCTCGCCCTCCAGCAACTGGGGAAGCGTAGCGCGATCAGCGCGCTGCTCGGTGCTATCGCCGGGCGACTCGTTGGCTTCCGTCAGGAGTCAATCCGTGAGGCCATTGGCCGGGAGCTTGCCGATCTCGGACTCGACGGTTCGGTGATTGAACGCAATCAAGCACTGGCGCTTCAGTGTTACGCCGCCGTTCCCGTGGTTTCCGTGACCGCAGGTCCCTCCCAGCCGAAACTTTCGGCACAGCTTCAAGTACCCGTCTATGAATCTCCGACTAGAGGCACTGCCAGGATCAGCGCAGCGGGGAATTCGGTACTGCGCGAAACCGGCGGCTGGCGAACGTTCAGGCCGGTAC
The DNA here is from genome assembly GCF_975968855.1 of Petrachloros mirabilis. Taxonomy (NCBI): domain Bacteria; kingdom Bacillati; phylum Cyanobacteriota; class Cyanophyceae; order Synechococcales; family Petrachlorosaceae; genus Petrachloros; species Petrachloros mirabilis. The sequence goes on along the minus strand of NZ_CDLUDY010000077.1, from coordinate 4,942 downwards.
TCGTCCCTGAGAAATGCAATGGCTGCTGGCTCTGTTTTGCCTATTGCCCCGACGGGGTGATTTCGATGACAAAAGACGACAGGCCCGTGATTGATTACGACCATTGTAAGGGATGCCAGATTTGCGTCCATGAATGTCCTACCGATGCATTGGTGGCCGAGCGGGAGAAGGAAGGGGGAGTAGCGTGGCGGGCGAAATGATGACCGGAAATCTCGCGGCTGCATGGGGGGCGCGGCTGGCCGGCGTCGATTACGTTCCCGCGTTTCCCATCACGCCCCAGTCGGAAATCGTGGAGTCCCTGGCCAAGTGGTGCGAGAACGGCGCAATGCCGGCACGGTTTGTGACGATGGACTCAGAGCATTCAATGATGACGGCGGCCGGAGCAGCCGCGGCCACGGGAGTCCGGGTTTTTACCGCCACATCAAGTCAGGGGCTCCTCTATGCGTTCGAGGTGCTCTATTCGTTGTCCGGGTGGCGGGCGCCCCTCGTGCTGGTCAACGTTTCGCGGGCGCTGGCGGCGCCGATCACGCTTGAACCTGATCACAACGATGTGTTGGCTGCGCGAGACTCCGGTTTTCTGCAGATCCATGCCGAGACCTGCCAGGAAGTGTTGGACTCGATTCTTATGGCCTATCGGATTGCAGAGGATGAGCGTGTCATGTTGCCGGTCATCGTCAATCTGGACGGCTTCTATCTTTCGTTCACCCGTGAGCCGGTGCTGCTTCCTGATCCGGAGAAAGTCGGGCGGTTTCTGCCGCCGTTCCGCCCCGGTCACCTGGGCTTCAAAGCGTCCGCCCCACATGCGCTCGGCGTGGCAGTTCTCGGCGGGACCCCGTACTCGTATTTCCGTCATCAAATGCATCTGGCCGCGATGAACGCCTTAGAAGTGCATCAGGAAGCGGCTGCAGAGTTCGAGCAACTGTTCGGACGGCGGTACGATGTGGTGGAGGGTTATCGGCTCGACGATGCGGAAGATGTGCTCGTTATGACGAACGCCTTTGCAAGCAAAGGCAAGGCGGCCGTCGATACGGCCAGGTCGGAGGGCAAGCGAGTGGGATTGCTGCGGCTTCGCATGATCCGTCCCTGGCCGGCAGAGGCCATTCGCCTGGCGTTACAAGGTCGCCGGGCCGTGGCAGTCCTGGATCAGAATCTCTCTCCTGGGCAGGGCGGGATTCTTTTTCAGGAGTTGGCAGCCTGTCTTTATCATGAAGCCCTGCGGCCGCGGGCGCTCTGTTCCTTCATCGGAGGCCTGGGAGGGAAAAATCTTTCAGAGGGGGAGCTGCGGGCGATCTTTGAACAGACGGCAAAAGCCGGAGTGGAAGGTAAAGGGGTCGGTCCGGTCTTGTTGTTCACAGAAGCCGAGCACCGGGAAATGGTGCAGCTGCAAACTCTTGCCGCCGAATCAAAAACTGATGGCAAATAGCTGAGAGGTTCCGTCATGCCGTGGCAACGCGAGACATTCAAGAAGATCAAGCAGATTCCCCGCGAAGAGCATGTGCTGCCGGGAACGGCGCTCTGTGCCGGATGCGGAGGGTTGGAGTCGTTGCGGCTTGCGGCGAAAGTGTTGGGCGACGATGTCGTCTATGTGAACGCAGCCGGGTGCTTTACGATGCTGGCGGCGTATCCTTTTACGCCCTTTAAGGGTTCCTGGCTCTACACCACGATGGGGTCGGCTCCGGCCGGGGCGCAGGGTGTGCGCGACGCACTCGATGTGTTGATCGCCAAAAGGCGGCTCCCCGAGCACGAAAATCTGAAAGTCGTGGTGTTGGGAGGAGACGGCTCAACTTATGACATGGCTCTCTCTTCGACTTCGGGCGCCATCACCAGAAAACTCGACTTCTATTATTTCTGTTATGACAACGAGGCGTACGGGAACACAGGTGCGCAACTCTCTCCTGCAACACCCTACGGTGCCAGGACGACCACTTCGCCCTGCAGTCTGCAGCATCCGTCAGGCACCGTGCAGGAAAAGAAAGACATCTTTGAGATCTGGCGGGCGCACAACCCTCCTTACATAGCGACCGTCTCGCCGCGATACCCGTTGGATCTGGAAGAAAAGTTTGCGCGGGCCGCAACATACACAGGTCCGAAGCTATTCCTTGCACTGGCTGCCTGTCCCACCGGCTGGCTCTATGACCCGGGAGAAACTCCTGAAGTTGCCAAGCTGGCGGTGGAGACCGGACTCTGGCCCTTGAAAGAAGCGATCAACGGAGAAGTCACCCACACCTACATTCCTAAACGCAAGCCGGTGGAGGAATATCTCAAGCTACAGGGCCGCTTCCGACACCTGTTTGAACCGACAATGCAGACGGAAGTCATCTCGCATATCCAGGCAAGGGTCGATGCCTACTGGGAGCAGGTTAAAACGGCGGAGATGACGGCCGGAAAATGAATTGAGTTGATTCGGAAAGAATCAAAATGTCTCTGAGTTCTCCAACGCTATTCTATATCGGGATACAGGCTTTTCTGGGCGTGACAGTTCTGGGAGGATTTTGTGTTGTACTCTCAGCAGGTTGCATGGAAGTCGACCATCGCCACGGAGCACAACCGCCTACCCCTCAGCTACTAACCCCCGATACCAGGCATGTGGTTATACTCTCTTCTTCGGCTCGCATGGAACATCGCAGAGTGATGTTGCAGCACCTTGAAACTATCCAGGTCATCATGAACGCGCTGGTAGAAGAAGATTACGATCTAGCGAAAGGTTTGACCGAATCCCATTTGGGTTTCTTCATACATCGGCAGGCCATGGCAAGTCAGCAGCCGGATAATTTCCCACCGGCCTATCATGATCTGGCCATGGCACACCACGAGTCGGCCGAGGAGCTCGGACGTATCATACCGACCAAAGATCTGAAGCAGATCCTCCCGAAATTCAATAACGTTTTGAAAGCCTGTGTGGCGTGTCATCTCGAATATAAAGTCGGCGGGCAGGGATAACATCATCGTGGAGGAACCATGACCGTGCAGAGCAGCATCAGCGCATTTTTCCAAGAGGATCACGATCGGCTTGATGCGTTATTTCAATCGTTCCAGACGTTGAAGCGCCATGATTTTGAGAAAGCCAAGGAGGCGTTCAAGGAGTTCAAGATCGGACTTCAGCGGCATATTGTATGGGAAGAGGATCTGTTGTTTCCGCTATGGGAACAGAAAACCGGCGTGTCGGATGGCGGACCGACGTTCGTCATGCGGGCGGAACATCGACAGATCGCTGAACGACTCGATGCGATCCATCAGAAGGTGGCCGAGCGGAATCCGGAAAGCGATCAAGACGAACAGGCCCTGTTAGCCCTGTTGGGAGCCCATAACATCAAGGAGGAGCGGGTGCTCTATCCTGCGATCGATCAGGTGACGACGCAGGATGAATGTCAGGATGTGTTCCGAAAAATGAAGGATATTCCTGAAGACCGCTATCGTGCGGGTTGCGGGGGCCCTGTCGAATGACAGAAGTAGGAATGAGGAGGCCATGATCGGTTCAAGAAGCTCGGTGGGGCTATGGGCGGGAATCAGCATGATTATCGCGGCGTGTTTCCCTTCCGGCCTGAAGGCGGAACAGCCGGGCGCGGTCGAGGCAGGGCGCAACGTCTTCAACGGGAACGGAATCTGTTATTACTGCCACGGTGTGGATGGATACCGAAACAAGATGCCAGAATTGGCTGCCGATACGGCCGCAATCATTTCGCGTCTCGATCCACAACCGGCCGATCTGCGGAATCCAACGACGCTGCGGCTCACAACAGACAAGGAGCGTGCGCGGGCTATTCGTGAAGGACATCCGGGCACCGGCATGTTTCCGGACTCCACACTGAAGGACGAAGAAATCAGAGATGTTCTAGCGTACCTGGCCGTGTTGCGGAGAGAGGGGAGGGGAGAAAAGTCCCGTCCTTCGCAGTGAGACCAAGCCTCCGCCATTTCTACCGCACATAGCGCATATTCATGAATCCGCTCGGACAACGAATCGGCTTGGTCTTCGCGCTGACGCTCCTGGGGATCGTGGGCGCCTTCCTGGTCGAATTATTTCTCAGCGCGAGCTCCGATCGACACTTCGGGCACACACAACGTGGACATGTTGTGGGGTGGGTCGGTTTGGCTGTCATCATGCTCGTGTTCGTCTATTCATTAAAGAAACGGTACGGGATGAAACTTGGAACGCCGAAAGGTTGGCTCCACGTTCATATCCTCGCAGGCGTCCTTGGTCCTCTGCTCATCCTGGTCCATTCGGGGGCTCATTTTCACGCGCTCGTGCCTCTTGTCACGATGGGGATCATGGCGATCGTTGTGATCAGCGGGATCGTTGGTCAGGCGATCCATGTATGGGCACTCAGAACTCTCAACCAGCAGCGCCGCCGGTTCATTGAAGAAGGACTGCCTCCTGACATGGTCGATGAGCGTTTGGATGAATTGGCCTCTGAAGAGGAACTGTTCAGGTGGTGGCGGGCCATCCATGCTCCATTCACGATCACCTTTGTTGTCCTGGTCGCATGGCATGTTCTAGGGGCGTTGTACTTCGGCGGCTTGTAGACTATGAGTCAGCGCCCGATTCAGAAAACGGTCGTGAAAGTAGTGGTGGGAGGAACGATCCTACTCGCGGCCTGGATCATCTGGGGATCCTTCAACGATCCGGAGGCCATGTGGGCACCGGGCAACTTGCGCCGTTCTCATGCCGCAGTGGCTTCCTGTGCTCACTGTCATGTTCCCTTCCACGGGCCAAGCTCAGCGAAATGCACGGGGTGTCATTCCGAAGAGTGGTTCACCCAGGCGTCGATGCCGGAGATTGGCCAACGTCATGTCACAGCTATTCAGCAGCAGCGTTCATGCCTCGCATGTCATACGGAGCATCAGGGCCGTCGATAACGTTGTATGGCTGGGGGGAAATAACAGTCCTTCGTGCCGATGAAGCATAAATCACCGATTAGAATAGGTGGTGCGCGGATCGAGTCGG
>NZ_CDLUDY010000076.1:0-4951 GCF_975968855.1 Petrachloros mirabilis | reverse complement strand
GATCAGTGGCGGATGCTCAAGCTCCGATCCGGGCCGCACCCATAGCCGACCGGGATCCGGATTCATTCCATAATGTGCGTAAGGAATCGCGGGGGCATCGGGAAGCGATTCGTTCAGAACGGCTTTGTCCGCCTGGAACCCCAGTTTTCGTAAGCCCAACACCACGATGAATCGGGCCGTCACTTCGTGAACGGGACCGAACTTGCGCGTTACGCCCTTCGCGGACCAGGGTTCTTCAGGCCTGAGAGCGAGGGGAGCTCTAAAGGGGTCCTCGTAGGTGACCTTGATCTCAACGCCGACACCGGACACCGTCACGGCGTTGTCGCCCTTCAGGCGGACGAGAGGCACAGGTTCCGCAGCCGTGGCTTTCAAGAACTGAATCTTTGGAGCTGGCCCACCCGACACGTGGGCGACAGCCGGGGACACGAAGATAGCTGGAGGATATTCACGCCATGTGGCCGCCACACGATGCCGTTCGTGGAGCAGGCCGAAATTGCCAGCCAGGCTGCTCGATCCAAAGACGCCGCTGTCTGCTTCTTGTTCGGCCAGCTTACGGTGGGCTTGCATCGTGTCGTCCCAGCAAGCCTGTTGCCGTTCGCTCTTCTGAGACCCCTTGCTTTGGGGCTGGCCTTTTTCCCGCATGAGGCATCCAAGGTCGAGCGAAGCCCATTCAGCCACCTTCCCGTTGGCCAGGGCTGCGGCGTAGGCAAGCGCAACGCCCTTCGCGTTCATTCCCTTTGATCCCTTGGCATACGCATCGTTCGTCGTGAGACCGATGAAAGGCGTCAAGAGAAGTGCAAAGTAAAATATCCTGATGTTGAACCCCGATCGCAGAGCCATTGTTAATCCTCTTTGTCAGCAGTAAAGGGCACGGTCGGTTCCTATTACAACACAACCTATGTCAGAATGTGTACCCCCTTGGACCAGGTACCTTGGGGAGTGGGCGCAGGTCTTGGGCGAATACGAGATGACCGCACAGCGCTGTACAGCTGCCTCGATGCAAGGGGACGGTGTGATGCGCGCAGGCGAGCCAAGTAGATCGATATTATTAAGATGAGGAGATACCCGGGCGACGTATTATGGCGACCGAGAGAACACTTGAGGAGCTGCGATTCGACAACAGCTATGCCAGGCTGCCGGAAGCTTTTTACTCGAAACTCAATCCGACTCCGTTTGAGTCGCCTCCCTATCTGGTCCACGCCAATCCTGCCGCAGCTGAACTGATCGATCTCGAACCCGAACAATTTTCACGCCCGGAAGCGGCGGGTGTGTTCGGCGGGAGTCTGCTGGTGCCCGGCATGGAGCCTCTCGCCATGATTTATTCCGGCCATCAGTTCGGTGTCTACGTTCCGCAATTGGGCGACGGCCGCGCGATCCTTTTAGGAGAAGCGAAAAACGAGCGAGGGGAAAAGTGGGACCTGCACCTCAAAGGAGCCGGCATGACGCCCTTCTCACGAGATGGTGACGGCCGGGCTGTCCTGCGTTCCTCAATACGCGAATATCTCTGTTGTGCTGCGATGGAGGGCCTCGGTATTCCGACGACGCAGGCGCTCTGCATCATCGGCAGTGACGACAAGGTGTACCGCGAGCGGATCGAAACGGCCGCGACCCTCGTACGGATGGCGCCCTCACACGTCCGCTTCGGCACATTCGAAATCTTTTACTACCGGAATCAGCATGATCATCTGAAAATGTTGGCAGACTACGTGATCGAGCAACATTTTCCTGATCTGAGAGTAGCTTCCGACAAGTATGCTCGGTTCTTTGCCGGCGTCGTCGAACGGACAGCTAAATTGATCGCACAATGGCAGGCGGTCGGATGGGCGCACGGTGTTATGAATACCGACAACATGTCCGTCCTAGGCCTTACGCTGGACTACGGCCCGTATGGTTTTATGGACGAATACGATGCCGGATTCATCTGTAACCATTCGGACCACAATGGCCGCTACGCATTCAATCAACAACCCTATATCGGATTGTGGAACTTGAGTTGTCTTGCCCAAGCGCTGTTGCCGCTCGCTCAGAAAGAGGCTTTGAAATCGGCACTGGACTCTTACACGCCCCTCTTTGATCGGGAGTACCAATCGCTCATGCGGAACAAACTGGGGCTTACGGAATCCCAAACCGGAGATGACGAACTCTTCCGTGAGTTCTTAAGCCTGATGCAGGAAAGCCGCACGGACTATACGATCGTATTCCGCGAGCTCGGGACGTTCCGCGTTGATTCAACGGCGGCGAACGACCGGTTGCGCGAGCATTTCATAAATCGGGACAGGTTCGACGAGTGGGCGGCACGTTACCGCGATCGTTTGCGGAGCGAAGACAGTCGGGACGAAGAACGGCTGGCGCGTATGAACGGGGTGAATCCCAAGTACGTCCTGCGCAATTATTTGGCGCAGAGAGCGATCGAGAAGGCCCAAGAAAAAGATTTCTCTGAAATCGATCGACTATTGAGTCTGCTGCAGGAACCCTTCACCGATCAGCCCGGCATGGATTCCTATGCGGACTCACCGCCCAATTGGGGGAAACATATTGCGGTGAGTTGTAGTTCATGATGTTCCGAGCCGGCGTTCTACGCGAGTGAACAAGCCACGATGCGCGAAGCACAACTGGGCGGACTCACGACTAGAATGACGGGCGGATCGGACGGGAACGGTGGAGGAAACGGTCCTGTTGTCATCCTGCTCCACGGGTTCGGAGCGCCGGGAGACGATTTGGTTCCACTCGCCGATTGGATCGCCGCTCCGACGGGAACGCGCTTTTTGTTTCCGGAGGGACCGCTGTCGCTGAGTATGGGATTCGGCGCCTCGCGGGCTTGGTGGATCATCGATATGGCCAGGCTCGAAGCGGATCGTGCGGTGGGCCGTGTACGCGATTTGTCGGACGAGATTCCGCGCGGGCTCCCCCTGGCCCGTGCGGTGCTCGAAACCTTCCTGACTCAACTGCCGCAGGCGTTGCCGATTGAGTATGAGAAGACCGTGATCGGAGGATTCTCTCAAGGCGCTATGTTGACCTGCGACCTCATCATGCGCACGGCGCATCCCTTTGCCGGGCTTGTTCAGCTGTCCAGCTCGCTCCTGGCCAAGCAGGACTGGCGCCCGACCGTCTCCAAGCGAGCAGGATTGCCGGTTTTTCAAAGCCACGGAACGTATGATCCCATCCTGCCCTATGTGATGGCGGAACGACTCCGCGACGAGCTGAAAAAGGAAGGACTCGCAGTCGAATGGCACCCGTTTCGCGGGGGGCATGAAATTCCTGAACCGATCCTCGACCGGCTGGGCGGGTTCTTAGCAAAGGCGCTTATCAAGCGATAGGTGATGCCTGATTCGTGAGGCCGCATTGAGGGCGGACGAACCGGTGGTTATTCCTGATCGGACGGAACCTTTCCTGCTACGGCTCGATCCAAGGCTGCTCTCAGATCGGCGGATTGTGGGTTCGTGACGGATTGTTTCACAAGGATATCCGTCGGTCTCAGGTCCTTACCGTAGTAATTCCGGTTCCATTCGTCTCTGGTCGCGATCACGGCCCCTTCGAGCGAGATGCCGCCGAACAGGCCTTTTGCTCTCGCGAACGAAAGCATGTCCGCGCTGAGGTTCATCGCTGTCGAACCCTCGACTCCGGCTCCGACCGGACCAACGGCGACAGAGATATCACCGCCGAGTTTAAACGTGCTTGTGAGAAGCGATTCGACGCCACGTTGAGACATCACAAGCAACACCACTTCTGATGCCTGTGCGCCGAATTGAAATCCGAAGCTGCCGGCCCCCATCGTATAGAAAGCGGGCTGGCTCCATTCGCCGCTCTTGTCGTCTTTCACAAGAAATACGCCGCTTCCCCCTTCCCCGCCGAAGAAAAAGGCGGCCTTGAGGAGTTGCGGCACGATGAAAATGCCCTTTGCATCCTTGATGTGGTCACGGAACCACTGCATGTTCGAGTCGGCCAGGAAGCTATTGAGTGTCATGCGGGATTTGTCGACGAGATCTTTCTGCTCGCCGTCATCGGCTGCGGAAACCACGCAGGGTGCCAGCAGGGAAGCCATTAATAACGCCAGTGAAAGAGTCCGGAGTCTTCGTAATCGAGTCATCATGATTGAGCCTCAAAACGGTTAGGGTGGAATGCAACAGAGTCTGCACCACCGGAATGTCTTATGCAACTCTCAGAAGGCCAGAGGCAACTGATTACTATTCACATGGTGGAACTTCCACGGGGCTCGGTTGTGGTCGAAAAGGCTTGTCTGGTATCTTGCCTCCTTGGCAATTCCGAATCCGTTTCAATTGGAGGCTCGCAGAGTTTATGGCCACGAACGACAAGCAAGTCATTTTCTCTCTCGTCAATGTAGGAAAAGTCTATCCACCCAAACGACAGGTACTGCGCGAGATCTATCTGGGCTTCTACTACGGCGCCAAGATCGGCGTACTGGGGTTGAACGGCTCGGGTAAGAGCTCGCTACTCAAGATCATCGCGGGCGTGGATGAAAACTACACGGGGGAGATCACCCGCTCAAAAGGCTACAGTATCGGGCTGTTAGAACAGGAGCCGCAGCTCGATCCGAACAAGACGGTCAAGGAAGTCGTCGAGGAAGGCAAGAAAGAACTCGTCGGGCTGCTCAAGGAATATGAAGACGTCAGCAACAAGATGGGGGAGGCCACTCCGGACGAGCTGGAAAAGCTCATCGACAGGCAAGCGCAACTACAAGAAAAGATCGAGGCGGCCAACGGCTGGGAGTTGGAGAACCAGCTCGAAATCGCGATGGATGCGTTGCGTTGTCCACCCGCCGATCAGAAGGTGGGAACCCTGTCCGGCGGAGAGAAACGCCGGGTGGCGCTCTGTCGCTTGATGATCCAAGAACCGGATATTCTCCTGCTCGATGAGCCGACGAACCATCTCGATGCCGAGACGGTGCAGTGGCTCGAGCAGCACCTGAGCCGGTATGACGGGACGGTCATCG
>NZ_CDLUDY010000075.1:0-6415 GCF_975968855.1 Petrachloros mirabilis | reverse complement strand
TACCGCCAGAATATTCTGAAAACTCCTTCCCCATGCCTCGAAAGGCTCCCGAGAGGTATCCCATCGGAGCATAGAAAATTGCTCCGCCAAGTATTCCTCTGCCTGCGAGAGGGCCAAGGGAGCACTGTCAGGATGGCGTTCCAACGCCAGCGCATGGAGATGGTTAGAGAGTCTAGTACGTCGATCGGTCAAGGCTGGTAAATGGGAGCGTTCGCTATGCCGTGATTTCGGTCCCGATGCCCTTGCGCGTAAACACTTCCAGCAGAATGGCATGGGGGATTCGGCCGTCGATGATATGGGCCTTGCCGACACCCTGTTCGAGTGCGTCCAGACAGGCGTGGACCTTGGGCAGCATACCTTCAGTGATCGTCCCCTTCTTGACCATGCGCTGGACGTCTTTGCGTGAAACAGTCGACAGATGGCGTCCGTTCGCATCACGAATGCCTTTGATATCTGTCATCATCAGCAATTTTTCGGCACGCAGGGCGCCGGCGATCGCGCCGGCGACCAGGTCGGCGTTAATGTTGTACGTGTTGCCTTCGCGATCGGTCCCGATCGGCGCGATCACGGGGATGTAGTGGTCCTCCTGGAGCTTGTGAATGAGACTGGCGTCCACTTTTTCAATGTCACCGACGAATCCAAATCCGCCGGCATTTTCCTCTTCATCATAATCCCGTTCGAGACTTTCCGCCCACGCTTTCACTGTCAACGGTTTACTCAGAATGAGTCCGCCGTCTTTCCCGCTGAGTCCAACGGCACTCCCCCCATGGCGATTAATGAGGTCGGTGATCTCCATATTGATTTTTCCGGCAAGTACCATCTCGACCACTTCCATCGCGGCCTCGGTCGTGACGCGCACGCCGTGAAGAAACTTGGATTCGATCCCAAGCCGGTCGAGCATCTTGTCGATCTGCGGTCCCCCGCCATGAACGATGACAGGATTGATTCCGACGTACTTCAAGAGCACGACGTCCTGGGCAAACCGGTCCTTCAGGGACGACTCGGTCATGGCATTGCCGCCATACTTGATCACAATGGTCTTGCCTCGGAATGTACGAATGTAGGGCAAGGCTTCGATCAATACGTTGGCTTTCTTGATCAGTCGATTCATGCTCGCTCTGCTCCTGTTAGACAACGTGTGGACGGGATATGATCGGCCTCGATTCCTTCGGGTCGTCGCGTCTGTTAAAGAATGTATCGGCTCAGGTCCTGATCCGTCACGACATCTTTTAACCGCGCACGCACGTACTCGGCCGTAATGCGAACCTGCTTCTCCGGCCACTCAGGCCCTTCGAAGGAAATCTGCTCCAACAAGCGTTCCATGATGGTAAAAAGCCGCCGTGCGCCGATGTTTTCGGTACGCTCGTTCACCTGAACGGCAATATCGGCTATAGCATCAAGCCCGTCGTCAGTGAACTCGATGGCCAAACCTTCCGTAGCCAGCAGCGCCTGATACTGCCGCACCAGTGCCCCTTTCGGTTCCGTGAGGATACGCACAAAATCTTGTTTCGACAAGGGGCTCAGTTCGACACGAATGGGAAACCGGCCTTGTAGCTCCGGAATGAGATCAGACGGTTTTGCCACGTGAAAGGCTCCTGCAGCGATGAAGAGCACATGATCCGTCACGATCGGTCCGTGCTTGGTATTCACCGTGCACCCCTCTACAATAGGCAGCAAGTCCCGCTGCACACCCTCTCGCGACACATCAGGCCCTGCCTGGCGTTCTCGTCCGGCAATCTTGTCAATCTCGTCGAGGAACACGATCCCTGTCTGCTCCACCTTGGAGATCGCCTCGCGCACCACATCGTCCATATCGATGAGCTTCTGAGCCTCCTCCTGGGCCAGATGTTTGAGAGCCTCAGGCACCTTCATAAGGCGTTTCTTTTTCTTGCCCTGAAACATGCCGCCTAGCATATCGCGCAAATTGTTTTCCAGCTCGTCGAGGCCTCCGAGATTGGACACCACACCAATAGGCAAGCCTCGTTCCTTCACGTCCAATTCGACCGAGCGTTCGTTGAGTTTGCCATCGCGAAGCTGCAGCCGCAGCTTGGACCTTGTCGTGTCGTACGAGTCCTGTGCCGCCTGCGAGGAACCGGGTGGTTCGTTTCCACTCTCATTGGAGCCTGGCCTCGGAGCGGAGGGTGGCAACAATAGGTCAAGCAGTCGTTCCTCCGCCTGCTGTTCTGCCTTCTGCTGAACCACTTCCATTCGTCGTCCCTTCACCATATTGATAGCCAGCTCGGTGAGATCACGAATGATGGATTCTACGTCGCGGCCCACGTAGCCGACCTCCGTAAACTTCGACGCTTCGACTTTGATGAAGGGCGCCTGGGCCATCCTTGCCAACCGTCGGGCGATCTCGGTCTTGCCAACTCCGGTAGGCCCGATCATGATGATGTTCTTCGGGACGACTTCGTTGCGGAGATCCGGTGACAGTTGTTGACGACGCCAGCGGTTTCGTAACGCAATGGCTACCATGCGCTTGGCATCCTTTTGGCCGATGACGTAGCGATCGAGCTCCTTGACAATTTGCCGAGGGGTGAGACTTTCGATGTCCGACGGAATGTTCTCAAGAGTCTGACGGGTCACTTGCCGATTTCCCCTTTCAATTCCTCCACAACGATCTGCTGATTGGTGTAGATGTCGATCGCCCCTGCGATCTTCATGGCTTCGCTCACGATCCCGGCCGCTTCAAGCGAGGAATGATTCAAGAGCGCTCTTGCCGCAGCCAATGCATAAGGGCCTCCGGAGCCGATGGCAAGAATACCATCCTCCGGTTCGACGACATCGCCGGTTCCTGAAATGATGAAGGATTGCTCCTTCCCGGCAACGGCAAGCAGGGCTTCCAGGCGACGAAGCACCCGATCGGTCCGCCAGTCCTTCGCCAGTTCGACTGCGGCCCTCGTGAGATTTCCCCGGTACTCCTCCAGCTTATTTTCGAATTTTTCGAACAGTGTGAAAGCGTCGGCTGTGGCACCAGCAAAGCCTGCCAGCACTTGCTCGTGGTGAAGCCGTCGCAGCTTCTTCGCGTTCTGCTTCATCACCGTCGTCCCGACGGTGACTTGGCCGTCGCAGCCCATGGCAACCCGGCCGTTGCGACGCACGCACAGAATAGTGGTGGATCGAATGGTCATGATGGTTTCTGCTCCCTACGCGGCGCGCTGTGCCGGTTTTGTCTGGCGCGGGGGTGGGCCTTGTCGTAGACCGCTAACAACTGGTCAGTTGCCACGTGCGTGTACCTCTGAGTGGTGCTGAGTGAGGCGTGCCCCAGCATCTCTTGGATCGCACGCAAGTCGGCACCTTCGTCCAGCAGGTGGGTGGCAAACGAATGACGCAACGTATGAGGGCTGACCGGGCCTCCGATCAGCCGTTTCGAATACCGAGCCACGATTCGAGCCACGCTCCTAGTGGTGAGCCGACCTCTTCGCATATTGAGGAACATGGGACTCAAAGCGTCAAGACGCACACCGGACGCATGAAGTGACGCATGATAGTTCTGAATCGCCTGAACCGCTAGATCCCCGATCGGTACGATCCTCTCTTTCCTCCCTTTCCCTTGTAAACGAATCACTCCCTCTCCTCGGTCGACATCGCCAACGTTGAGCGATACCAACTCGGCAACACGTGCCCCTGTTGAGTACAGTGTCTCCAGCAATGCACGGTCCCTCAAGCCTCCTGATATTTCGTCCGGGAATACCATTAACGAGCCGGCGTCGTCCTTGGTCAGCACACGTGGCAACCGCTTAGGAAGCTTGGGGGTGCGCATATCTTCAACAGGACTCCTGGTAGCGAGACCCCGTCGCAGGAGGTATCGAAAAAAGCTTCGGATACACGCGAGTTTTCTTGCCAACGAGCTGCGCTTCTCTCCCTTGCGATCAAGCCACTGGAGATAACGCCGAATGGCTTCGACCGACAGTTCGGCAGGATCAATCGGAGACGAGACGATTTGATTGTCGAGTATGAACCTGCCGAGCTGTCGCAGGTCCGATGTATAGTTGCGCACCGTTTCCGGCGTTGCTCGCCGCTCAACCTTCAAATACGTTACGAAAGCCCTGATTGCGTCATCCATGCGGTAAAGTCCTTGAGAGCGCGTTCTGAGATCTGCCGCCGCTTGCGCTCCTTGTCTCTCACGGGTTTCGACAGCGGCGGGAAGAGACCGAAGTTTGTATTCATCGGCTGAAAACACCCTCGGTCTGCCGTCGTAATGTATGAGACAAGACATCCGTGGGCGGTTGTCGGAGGAGGTGCGACCAGCGGTAATCCCTGAAGGGCTCTCGCTGCATTGATACCGGCCAATCCACCCATAGCGGATGAATCCGTATACCCCTCCACGCCGACGAGCTGTCCTGCGAAAAATAACGTGTCGCGCCCTTTGAATTGTAGCGTGTTTCGCAACAGCTGGGGGGAGTTCAGAAAGGTGTTGCGATGTAAGCTGCCATAACGAAGGAATTCCGCCTGCTCAAGGCCTGGAATCATCCGAAAAACCCGCTTTTGTTCACCATATGTCAACTTCGTCTGGAAGCCGACGATGTTATAGCATGTTCGATGCGCATTCTCCGTCCGCAGTTGGACGACGGCAAAGGGACGAGCCCCTGTCCTGGGATCCTCAAGTCCCACCGGCTTCAACGGACCGAACTGCATCGTGTGCTTCCCGCGCTCCGCCATTACTTCGATGGGAAGACAGGCTTCAAAGTAGGGTGTCTTCTCGAAGTCTTTGGGGTGGACCTTCTCGGCCGCCAGGAGGGCGTCATAGAATTTGTCGTACGTAACCTCGTCCATCGGGCAATTCAAATAATCACCTCCGCCCTTGTCGTACCGCGATGCCGGAAAGACGATGGACATGTTGATGGAGTCTGCATCGATGATCGGAGAGATAGCATCGTAAAAGTAGAGGTGGTCCGAATGGGTTAGTTGGGCAATAGCCTTAGAAAGTTTGTCGGATGTCAGCGGACCGGTCGACACGACACAGACACAGTCGGTCGGAATGTCGGTAATTTCTTCTCGAAGAATCCGTATACGGGGATGGCTCTCAAGTGCCTGTGTAATCTTGAAAGAAAACTGCTCACGGTCTACGGCCAGCGCTGAGCCAGCCGGCACGCGCACTTGATCCGCGACCCTAATAATCAATGAATTGATCCTGCGCATTTCTTCCTTCAGAATGCCTGGAGCATTCTGAATATCGACCGAGCCGAGCGAATTGGAGCAGACCAGTTCGGCTAGCCCACCGGTTTTATGCGCTGGAGTCATTTCTTTCGGTCGCATCTCATACAACGTCACCTTCGCGCCGCGATTGGCCGCTTGCCAGGCGGCTTCGGACCCGGCCAGACCGCCACCGATGATGACAATGTCGTCGCGCATCCGAGAGGAACTCCTTTAGGGGAAGTGCGTGCGGGAAATGCATTGTAGAAATCGTGTTTTATGGATGTCAAGGCGGGTGGACGTCACAACGGCAATGGTCGATGCTCGTTGGTAAATCATGAAGGGGCGGGTCATCAAACATTCACCTACACCATCGCGAGATCTCCAATCTCTTCAGATTGCACGTCGCCAAAGCCCCGTGCTAGACTTCGCACCGTGGGCGATTAGCTCAGTGGCAGAGCGCTTCCTTCACACGGAAGAGGCCACAGGTTCGATACCTGTATCGCCCACCATCTCGATCGTATTTCCTTCATAAATCAGCCCTTTCGCTCTATTCATCCTGCCGCTGCGCAAAGGGGCCGTTTTCTGGACAGAATCCAGGGCCTCGGCTACACTTCACATCAATAGAAGCGGATTCGGTGCGGAATCGAGCAGGAACGAAGAGAGGTCATTTATGAAGACTAGCGCGATTGCATTGGGGATTCTTGTGTTGGCAACCTTAGCGGGCTGTGCGAGCAATCGACAGAACGTCGATGCCGAGGGGAACTATGCCGCCCCGGCTAGCATCTACAGCGTCATGGACAGCACAGCGTTGGTGTATACAGACGTAGCGGCCGGTTCCCCACTGAATGATAATCCCTGGCGATGGATGGGGTTCGTTCTCCATCCCGTGGGTCTTGCATTGGATTACGGGGTCAACCGGCCAATCTATTCACTGGCCGGCAGCATGCCCTACCTGTTTGGCTATACCAGCGAAGACGCCATGCTGGACAGTCAACGCCATTAATTCAACAATTCGAGCTAGCTACTCAGCTTGACGCCCGCTTTCATTTTCATGATTGCGGGCGTTGCCATGTTAAGCCCTGGTAAACAACCTTCCAATTTTGTATTCTCCTTTTCATGATCGAAACCTCAGATATGCGCGATCAGTGCCTTAGCCTATCAAATGCAGTGCTGGCTGCCGTAATTGGTCTCTCTGTCCTGATCGCCGGCTGCGAAACTCCTACCCCGCGACGCAACCTCCCCCCTTCAGAAACCGATCTTGCCCTCCTCAAAG
>NZ_CDLUDY010000074.1:0-10042 GCF_975968855.1 Petrachloros mirabilis | reverse complement strand
GGCGGCTCGACGGATCTCCCGGAGACGGACGCCTGGAATATAAAAATCCACGGCTTGCCCTTCAACGTGGAGACTGCGCCTGACCGCCCTCCGACTTCTTTTGACCAACAGCGCATTGTACTCGGGAGATCGGTAGGCAGAGATCACGTGGATTTCGCCGCTGCCCCCCACTGATTTTTGCACGAGATTGAGATGTTCAATTACCTTGGGATCGATAGTGGCCACTTCTCCGGTATGGTGACAGCGCAGAATATGGTTGAGGTCGTCCAACGCCTCCAGATCGTATTGCCCCTTCTCATCCCTATATCGCACACGAAGCCTTTCATTCGTATGCACGTTATAGATGGCGAGCTCGCCATCCGGAAATTCTTCGGCCTGGGCGCGTGCCAATGCAGGAGTAAAGAACCTCCCGCTCAGGAGGAGAAGACCAACGAGGGAGGTCTTCAAGAGTGTGCGACGCGTCCAATATGAGTCAGCTTGTTGCATGGATATCTTTTCAATTCGACTGTGGAAGCTACGTAGCAGAGGCAAAAGTTTCTACCAAATGAACCGGGACCGGTCAACCTTTTTTCTCTCCGTGTCTGAGCAGTGGTATTTCTGCAACATTTTCTCGCTAGACAGGTTGAACGAAGACGGGTAGTATTCAAACAATTCAAGGAGTCCTGCACACAATGGCTACCATACTGGTTATTGATGACGAAGATTCCATTCGGAATCTCCTCAAAGATGTCCTAGAAAAAGCCGGCCACAAAGTTCTTGAAGCCAAAGACGGGCGCGAGGGCTTGGAGCTGTATCAGAAGAACAAAGTCGATCTCGTATTGATGGACATCCTGATGCCGGGAACCGACGGGCTGGAGGCCACGCTTCAACTCACGCGTGAATACGTCGATGCCAAAGTCATCGCCATGACGGGTGCCCAGGGCGACCGCAATTTTCTCGACGTCGCGAAATTGTTCGGGGCCCGCCGTGTATTTGAAAAGCCATTCGATCTGACCAAGCTGGTGGAAGCAGTCAACGAAGAACTGGCAAAGTAGGCAAGATCCTCCCGTCGCGCTTTTTCAACTCATTCCCATCCGACAGGATCGTAGCCCCGTTCCTTGAGACAACGTTGCACAAACTGTTTGTAGGCAGCGCTGGGCGGTGACCGTCTGAATAATCCTCGCAAAAATCCCGCCGTCGCTCCACTGGCTGCACCGACCATTGCGCCCCGTCCCGCATGCCCGACAACCGCTCCGCCGACGGCACCACTGGCAGTGCCGATCGCCCCACCGGCTACCGTGCTTCCGGCTACCTGTCCTCCCTTGCCTTGGCGTGGACTTGCGCCGGCATCCTTCGCCATCTGACTGCATTCCTCAATATCGCGCTCGGCTGCATCCGCCCCCACCTCCTTATAATGGGCATTCGGGTACAGGATCGGCTTCGGGGCACAAGACATTACCCAACAAGCGAGACACATCACGACAGCGGCGCGCTTCATCGGCCTCCGGTCAGCTCTTTGCGCACAAGGCCGCGCATCATCGCCGGATCGTTGTAGCCGACCTCGCTCAAGGCGTCCATAATATGGACGCCCTTCGCCGCCACCAGTTCTTTGGCCTTTGCATAATTTTTTGCAGTAAACCGCGCAACAGCCGGCTGGCCGTTCACGATCTGACAGGCCAGGACTTCATCGCCCACTTCCAGCGTCCCTCCCTGCTCCACCAAGGTTTTGGCTTGAGCGATCGTAATGCCGTGCAATTGAGCAAATTCCTCCAGCCCTCCGGTTTCGACAAGCCGCCCGTCCGGCATAATACAGAGGCGTTTGAAGTGCGGCGACCAATCTTTCCGGAAATCGATGTACTTGATATCCCCGCCTTTCGCGACGGCGCGATCGATCATGCGATAGTCCAACCCAAGATTTTTTTGTTGGAGCTTCGTTTTCAACTCTTCCGGTAGGGTTCGATAGAACGTTTCCTTGGCGGAATCGAGCAATGAGCACGACCTCGCCCGTGACAGTTGCTCCGCCTCGGCAAATTGCATGAGGTCTAACGTAAACGTCTGTTTCGGGCTGGCCCCGGTCTGGTCCACGGCGCAGGCAAACAATCCACGCGTCAGCAAACCTTCTTCTTGAGGATAGACATAAACCCCGCCCTCGGTGAGGAGATTGGTCATAGTCTCAAGCGGGACGTCGTAGCTTTCAGAAAGAATCTTGGCATGACCGGGGAGATCCTCTGTGAGCGTCATCGCACAAGCCGTCACGTTTCCCGGCGCATCAAATTCTGAATAATCTTCGATAATGTTATAGAGAACTGTTGGTTTAATTTTCTCTGCTTTCTTTTTGATTTTAAACATATCTTTCCTTCGCTACCATTACTCCTGGCCTCTCTCCTGTTTATGAAAATAGGGAGGCAAGGTCATGAGCCGCCGGTCCTCCACAGGACCACCGACCGTAAAATGATACAAAGATTGAACGCTCAATCCCTTCACTGACACGATCTCATGAACGGGATCGTCGAAAAAACAGCCGATGCCGGTAGCACTTACCCCTGCCGCCTCCGCTTCAAGGTAGAGCACCTGCCCGAGAAGTCCTGCTTCCCAGAACAGGCGTGAATACCACCAAGCTCCCCGCTCCCGCAAGGGCCTTTCGAACTCCGCCAACATGCCCAGAGAAAAGGCACTGTCGCCCGCAATGTCCTGATGACAACTGACCTGGGTTGCCAGGCGCTTCGCATCTCCTTCGAGCAGCCAGTAAAGAGGCAGGTCCTCCGGAACCCCGGGCGCCTTCGTCCATGTCAGCTCGGGATTCATCGCTTGTTGAATGACCGGGAATTTCCTTTGGTCGCGAAGGAGGAAATAAAGACCAGGCGTCAGACCGTCGACACGGTGCACAAACAACATGAGATGAATCGCCGGATTGTACGGCCAGACATCCCATGGCATCGGTCGTTCTAATTGGGAACGGTCCGCCTCCGGCATTACCCGCTGAAGCATCTGAAGGAACGTGGCAGCCGGGAGAGCGGTCCTGGCATCGAAGGCGACGGCGCTCCGTCGTTGATGGATGATCTGACCCGCCGACTGAGAACCTGAAACCGGGAAACCTGGATTTCGAGAAGATTTCATGGCACCTACAGGCGGCACGAACTGTTCCTCCCCCGGGATCTTCCATGAGGCCTCTGCCACTTCGTCGATAATGTCCCAATGCACTCCATGTTCCCTACTCAGTTGATTCGCCTTCCCGTGCCAGCGGCTACCAGCCAATTCTTCCACCACGCCGGAATTAACGAACAACGGAATGCCCCTCTTGCCGCCGATTGTCTCTTGCCCCCCGCCAGCCGTCTCCCGCCATATCACACACAAACAATCCGGATGTTCCGGCTCTACATCGGCAAAGTCTGCGACGCGATTGGTGCCCAGCAACAACGCCACCGTATTTTGTGCCACTCCATCGAGCAGCGTCATATTCCATCCCAGCGTCGCCGCCGCGATCCGCGCCGTGCCGATCGCATGACCGACATCGTGATTACAGTACCGAAACGCCCTCTCGCCGTATTTCCAGGCCTCGCGCCAATGAATCGACGTCAAGCCGAACAAGAAGGCGCCGGGCGGAAACGGAGCAAGCAGTCGAGTGAGTTCCGTTGCCGGAAACGACGCGCGCAATTCCAGCCCGTGTTCTTTCGGCGCGTAGTGATACAACCCCGGCTCGAGTTGCAGTCCTTCTATTTCCGGGACAACCAGGTACCCTTCCGTTGGGTGGAGATTGCCGGAGGACGGATTGCTGCGCAACGCCCATTCCGATTCCCCAGCCCGTTTCCACGCTGAGAGCGCCAGAGCAAATTCAAAGAATCTCGATAGAGTCCGTATCGTGACCGGAAGAGGAGACACTCCGCCCTGCTCATAGATCGCGCTGTAAGTGGGAGAAAGGGGCTCCTCATCCGGTTTCAGCAACGGAAACGGAATAAGCGGCGCCCCTTCAAATCGTCGAAAGGGATCCGGTTGATTGACCCAGTCGAGAAAACCAAGCGACCGCGCATAACGATTGAAGTGATGCTTTGTCTGGACGTGGTAGCGAATCACTGTATCAACGGGGTCAGGCGAGACAGGTTTCGTACCGCTGGTGGGAGTTGGCTGTTGCATATTATGGTTCTGAACATGAAGTCTACAGACCCCGGAAAAGAAAAGTAAATGTACTTCCCTCTCGGCCTCACGGCTTACGCCATTGATCTCGCTTCGATTCCGGAGGTATGGTGCACCAGGACACAAGAATTCGCTGATGCAATTCGACCCTGCCCTTGCCGCACGGAACGCATTCAGACAAGCCGAAGCCGAACTCGGCTCGGACTGGGGTACTGCCGTCGAGTTGGAGGACACCTTTTCTTCCACCGCCGGATCGGCAGCGCGCGAAGCGTACGAAGGATTGCTCGCTCTGGCAACCCGTTACCCCAACGCCCACTTCTTCCAGGCTTTCTGCATCTACATCACCTGGCAGCAGGTTACGGAAGAAACCGTCGCTCATCACTTTCGGACAGGAATCCAATTGTCCGAATCCTACCTGGCCTCCCCGGACAACAAGGATCAGCGCGATATCGCCTGCGTCAGAGAGTTGCATGAATCCTTTAGAGCGGGGTTGGGGCTGGATGAAGAGGATGAGATCGAATCGGAATTTCGACGAGACACACCTAAGGGCGGCGACTAGCATTGCACGACTTTCGTGACACGTGCATCGTCATTCATCGAATGATGAGCCGTACGACATTTCAGTAGCTCATGGCCGATGATCACAAACACCGCGCACGGATTTATCTCCATCGTGGAGACCTTGTCCAAGCCCGGGCAGCGTGGGAAGCCGCGGTGGAGGAGGACCGCCAAGGCAAGAGGTTGTCTGAACTCTCTAACTCGCTCGGCAACCTCGGCAACACCTGTGCCTTAATGGATGATTATGAGGCCGCCGAGCGGTGCTACCGGGAAGTGTTGTCGATTCAGCGAACGGAACGCAGCTCCCACGCCGTTGCCCATACATTGGTCAACCTCGGCAACTTGCAGATCGGCGCAGGCCATCCGGAGAAGGCCCGCCCCTATTATCTCGAAGCGAGAGATTTGCTCCTCTCATTGAACGACTACCGGGCACTCGGAATTCGGTATAACAATCTTGCCTCCCAGGAGGCACGAGAGCGGCAATGGGAACAGGCCGGGAAATCTTTCACGCTCGCACTCGACTATCACAGGATGGTCGGCAACGAAGAGGGGCTCGCCGTTACCTACAGTCAAATGGGAAAGTGTTTTTCCGACCAAAACGATTTGACCAGAGCCGAGCGCTGCTTCAACAACGCATCAGAGCACTATATCAAGCTCGGCAATGAACCGGCCGAGGCTGCCGTTCTCCGACATCTTGCCTCCCTCTACGATCGTCGCCACGATTACATTTCAGCCCGGCGCTGTCTGGAACGAGTCGTCGGTATCGACCGCCGGTATCGGCTCCCGGAACTGGAGGCTGACTCCCTTACACTCTCACAACTCCCTAGTGAGAAGCCTGCTTCCGATTAGCCTCTCCTTCTTCGTTCATCGTCCTGCGTTATTTCACCTGGCCGGGATCAAACCGTCAGTGGTAAGATGCTCTCCAATAAGGAGCAGCGTCATTGGATATCAATGTATTCCGCCAAATGGTGGCCAAAAATCCGAACGGCTTTCTAGGACGCTACGGGCTTGGCAATAAAATCCTACAAGAGGGCGGCAGTCTCGATGAGGCAGTCGAGCATCTGCGCGTCGCTGTGCAACTTGACCCTGTGCATGTGGCCTCTCATCTCGCACTCGGGCGGGCGCTGATCGGTCTGGGGAAAAACGAAGAAGCCAAACCCGTCTTACAAGCCGGCATCGATGCGGCCGTCTCGGGGCGCTCTAATGGAGGCAGGGATCTTGTGCCGGATATGCAGATGATGCTTCAGAGATTAGCCTGAACGGAGGACAAATTCGTGAAACTGGAAGAAGCCAAACAGCGGATTGAGTCAGCGATCACACAGTTCGGTCCAAAGGCAACGCCGATGATCGATCTCGTCATGAACGAAGTCCGTACGGAGATGGGCGCCAAGGTTTACAACCAGCTCGTGGATGAGTTCGATCTGGAACTGGAATACAACATCGCTCCGTTGGAATCCGACATTTCTAATTTCTAACTTCTCCTGCGAGTCGGCGCTTCGTGCCCCTTATCTGGACCGCCATCACCGCTCACGGCTACGGCCACGCCGCCCAAGCCGTACCCGTTCTCAACGAACTGGGTAAACTGGTCCCGAACCTCAAAGCGATCCTCCGCACCACCGTGCCGTCCACTTTTTTCCAGGATCGCCTGTCGATTCCCTGGGAACGTCAACCGGTTCAGCAGGACATCGGTTGCATCCAGAAAGGCCCGCTGGAAATTGACGTGCAGGCGACATGGACATCTCATTTCGAGTTTCACGCGAAATGGGATCAGTTGATCACAGACGAAATGATCGCCATGAAAGCCGTGCGGCCACGCGTTGTCCTTGCCGACACACCATACCTGGCCCTCTGCGCGGGACACGAAGCCGGCATCCCGACTATCGGTCTCGCCAACTTTACCTGGAGTGAGGCCCTCGAGCCCTTCGTCGATTCAAACGATCCGCGCCACCGCACGTTGCTCACCACGATCGGGGAATCGTACGGCTCGGCTGATCACGCATTGCGTATTGCACCGGGTCTGCCCATGCCTTCGTTTTCCAGGGTATTGGATATCGGACCGATTGCCGAGCCGGCACAACCTCGCCGCTCTGAACTTCGCAGGCTACTTGGTGTCTCTGAACACGAACAGGTCGTCCTCATTGCATTCGGAGGAGTCCCACTGCCGTCCTTGCCCTGGGCCGCGATGGACCAGATGGCAGGCTATCAATTCGTTGTCGATGGCCTTACCCCTAAGCCGTCCGCGCGAATCCATTCGCGCGAGAAACTTCCCTTCTCCTTCAAAACCCTTCTCGCGTCCGCCGACATCATCATGACCAAGCCAGGATATGGAACCATCGTCGAAGCCGTGACGCTCGGACTTCCTGTCATCTATGTCCGCCGGTACAACTTTGCAGACGAGCCCCCATTGGTGAACTACTTGCAGCGTTACGGCCGCGGAATTGAATTGCACCTACAGGACTTCGTAGCCGGAAACTGGCGGGTTGCTTTTAAGAACCTGACGCAGACCGTCACTCCGCCACCGCCACCTCCCTGTACGGGTGCCTCTGAAGCTGCCAAACACCTCATGAGCTATTTCTAGCGCTCCATTCGACCTGCAACCCCGCGCGAATATTCATCAATATTCTTCAGTACTTAAGGAGAGATCTTTTTGGCGGATTTCCACGTAGATGTTATAGTTGTGGCGTACGTGTGGTGATCGCATCATCGGTTCAGAGTCCGACGCAGTTTCATGAGTACACCCACAGGACGCGCCACCTCGAGGATCGATCCGGCCCTGCTGGCCAATGTCGTGAAAGGCGACCAGCAGGCCTTTGGCCAACTCTATGACCATTCGAGTACGTTACTTTACACAATGGCATTCCGCATTCTCGGCAATCGGGAAGAAGCCAATGAACTGCTTCAGGACGTTTATCTGGAGGTCTGGAGGAAAGTCGCACGCTACGATGTCGGACGGGGGTCACCCATTGCCTGGCTGATCACACTCACGCGCAGTCGCGCCATCGACCGTTTGCGTGCACGAAGTACAAAGCAGAAGGCTGCAATGTCGCCCATCGAGAACACGACTACTTCCCATATCGCCGACTTGGGCCCGAGCCCATATGAAACCCAGGCAGACCAGGAGTTACGCATGGCCGTGGGAAATGCGATGACCAGTCTGCCGCCGGCTCAGCAACAAGCCATCGAATTGGCGTATTATGAAGGCCTCTCCCATCAAGAAATTGCGTCACGGCTTAATCAACCGCTTGGAACCGTCAAGACCCGAATCAAGTTGGGTATGTCAAAGCTGCGGGAAACACTGAAAACGTATTGGGAGTCGGGTGAAGCAGGATGACGCACGAAGAACTTGAAGAATCCATTCCGCTCTACGCAACCGGGGCACTCGATCGAACAGAGCGCCAGGCCTTGGAAGCACACTTGTTATCGGGCTGCCAATCCTGTCATCTCGCGCTCAAGGAGTTCCAGTCTGTCGCCTCGCTCCTCCCCTTCGGCTTATCGCCGACGCAAGCTCCCAGGGTCCTGAAGGCCAAGATCATGGCGGCTAGAAATCCCGACCCGATCGGCATGGAAATCGGCCAGAACGAACCGAGCAAGCCGAGCCTTGAACCTGGCGAATGGATGAATCATCTGTTTCCTCCGGTCGCCCCGGCTCGCTCGGTATCCCTTCCATGGGCCATCGGCCTGGCGATGTTCTTGGTTGTGGGAGTTGGCGGCTATCTTGCGTGGACGTATAGTTCTCAAATCTCCGCTGATTCCTCAAAGATTCTTCAGCTTGAAGCCACCATCCATCAGCAAGCAAACAGAATGGCAAACCTTCAACGTGAACTCGGCGTACGAAATAGCACCCTCGCAGGACTTCAAGCGGACCTTCAAAAAAGAATCTCAGATGTGGCGGAGCTTCGAGATCGATTGATGCAACAAGAGATGGATTTGGAAACAGCCCAGGCCTACCTTGCCTCAAGAGGAGGAGAGAGAGTACGGCAAGACGAGCTCGCCACTCTCATGCGGCAACCAAATACCAAAGTCGTCTCGCTTACAGGATCGGAGATCGCGCGACAGGCCAGTGCCATGTTGATCTACGATGGCCGTACACAGAAAGCCTGGCTCTATTCTGCCAACCTGCCGGAGTGCCCCAACGGCACGACCTACCAACTATGGGCCATTGACCAAAGGCCTGTTAGCATCGGCACCTTCCACATGGCTGCCGGTCAGACGACTCATCTCCTCGTCAAACGGATGCCGGATTTCTACAGTGCCAAGAAGTTCGCAATCAGTCTTGAACAAGCCGGGGGCGGCACCAGGCCGACCGGATCTATTTATCTCATCAGCCAATAATCGCAACTCATTTCAACACCCTGCCTCCCTTGACCCCGCAATTGGGGGACGTTACAACCAATTCTGATGAGCATAGCCGGCATGAAGAACACCCCGCCAGAATCCCAAGACGAACGCGATCAGGCCTTCATGCAGCTGGCCCTGGACGAAGCCGCCCGAGCGATCGCCCTGGACGAGGTACCGATTGCCGCACTCCTCGTTCACGACGGCGAGATTCTCGCCCGATCACACAACTATCGGGAAGTCTGGCAGGACCCGACAGCCCATGCGGAAATGCTTGTGATCCGCGAAGCAGCCAAACTCCTCGGCAGCTGGCGACTCATCAACACCACGCTCTATGTCACCCTCGAACCCTGCGCTATGTGCCTCGGTGCTATTATTCTGGCGCGCATTCCAAGGTTGGTGTTCGGCGCCAGGGATCCCAAGGCCGGCGCCTGTGGATCGGTCCTGAACTTTACCAACGAGGTACGTTTGAATCATCGCGTTGAAGTCACAGGAGGAATGCTGGAACAGGAAAGCCAGCAATTACTGAAGGACTTTTTCAAGACGCTGAGAGCAGAATAAGGAAACTTCTCGAGCTAGGCGGAGCAAATCTCGACAGTCCATTCCTTTCCGCAGGCGGCAACTGCTCCTTCCCATTCATTTCCACAATCGAGCCATTGAACTGTCCATCCGGATAAAAGCGATGACCCTTCAGCAACCTGCGCGACCGCCTCGTACTCCCCCCCGAAGGAAACAATTGTACATTGTTGGAGCGACTTCAGGCCAATCGCCTGCCCCTTGAGCACCGCTTCTTTTGCCACCCAATAGCGATAGAACGATCGTACTCGCTCGAAACCGGCGTGACTCACGATCCGTTCGTATTCGACCGGAGCGTAAAATCGCTCAGCCAGTTTCACGACATTGGCATGTTCGCGAACCTGCTCAAGATCGACTCCGACCTCCTGTGCGCGCGTCAGAGCGATCAACATGCGTCCATGCGAATGGGAGAGGTTGAACTTGAGTGCATCGGGACGCCCCTGCTGATCCAGCAACAGCGGCT
>NZ_CDLUDY010000073.1:0-13428 GCF_975968855.1 Petrachloros mirabilis | reverse complement strand
GGTGACGATCATCACGCTCTCCGGGATCCCGATCCGATCGATCAGGCCGCTGACACGACGTGAAAGGGGCTGTTTGGCTCCATACAAGGAGAACTTCAGGCTCGAAGAGCCCCCATTAATAGTCAGGATGAAGGATTCAGATCCCTGATCACTCATCGTGCATCACCTTAGCCGCCATACACGTGGCGAACTGGAAGTACGTCATGCTAGTTGTGCCCGGATCCCGTAAGCGCGAGGCGCTGACCACAGTTAGAACGCCAAATACAGACCGAATCCGACCGTTTCAATTTTCTGAGCGAAGAACTGACCGTAGGGAACGAAGCCGTGATAGTAATTCAGCAAAAACCGAAAGCGACGAGTCGATCCTTGCCTCGACCATTCAATCCCTCCGACGACATTCGCATTAATGATCCACTTCAGTTCTTCAAACGCTTTGAAGTCCGCTCCGAGCACCGGCGTAATCACCAGACCTGATAGCTCCTTTGCCAAGACCGGCGAAGGCCATGCGGAGCCGCGCAACTCAAGTCCCCATTGCACTCGATTTCGATCAAGCGAGACGGGTTCACGGTGGATCAAATAGCCGCCGCCCGCATACACTCTGGCCCACCGGTAGTCGTATGAGACAATCGCCTCTGCTTCTTCAAAACTGAGATTCACTCGGTCGAATCCAGGCTGTCCAAGCAGAAACTCGTCACCAAGGTGACTGCTCTGGTGGTACAGGCGAACTCTCGTCGACCAATTTCCTGCACGCCATGATAATGGAACACCCACGACGAAATCGGTATTAATCAAATCAGATGAGGGTTCATCCAGATTGAACTGAGAAAATACTCCCGCCAAAATCCCGACCTGCCAGCCGTTGCACCCCTCTCGGTTCGTATACAATCCGAAATTCTCCCCGAACCCCACCGATCCGATGTTGGCGTATGTCCCGGCCGTCCTCGCCCGGGTGGCTTGCCAGCTCGCAAAAAACTGCGGCTGTTTAGGATCCGCCATCAAGGGCCTGAAGACGTCGTCAGAGGGAAAGGCCGAACTATTCGTCCCTCCCTTCACGGATTCGTAACGGCAATCAGAGCGAGTCTCGGTCATGGTAACCTCCGCTCTTGCCGGACTAGCCATCAACGCTGACACACTCAGTACGAGACATATAACATTCCCGCCGTTCAGCCATCCGTCTTTCTTTCCACCAAGTATTTTCACTCGCGACCTCTCCTTACACCACCCTTTGGTCGCGCAACATCACCACCAATTCTTTCTTCGCGATCAACATCGCTCCCATCCCGGCTATCATCGTCACCACCATCAACAGCGTTCCTATGAGCGGAATGAGTGAAGCGAGCGCATACCCAAGGAGACCCGTCACGAACGCCCAGGTGTGCGAAGGCCTGTCCGACATCAATAGCAGCATCTGTTGACCTGCCCAGAGCATGACGAATACCCGGCCCACATACAGGGTTACGACGTACATCGCGCCCAGCATCAATCCAATTGGAATACCGATCACTGTGACCAAGGACAGCACGATCAACAACGGTACACCGAGGAACAGAGCCGCTCCGATCCCCAGAGAAGCCCAGGAACGTTCATGAATCGTCGAGGCAACCTTGGGTGTAAAGACGGGATAGATGCGCAATAGAAGGAGACCGAGAAATAACGTCGAGAAGAAATTGACGATTCCTGCCCCGATCCGCATTCCCGTCAACCCACGGCGAAACCGCTCGCTCTTGAATGATTCGGGAATCTCGCGGCTCTGGATCGTGCCGAGTACGGTCGCCCCTTCGTCGATCGACGGTTCGTCCTCGCTCCAATACCTGAAATTTCTTCCGACCGACGCCTTTGACGTCAGTCGGATGTTTGCAGCCGCGATAGCGAGGTCGCCGCCGATTTTGTCGGATACGGTGACACTGCCCGCGCCGATGCGGGCGTCGTGAACGATTTCTCCTGCCAAGTGCAAGTTCCCGGCTCCGGCAAGCAGGCTCCCGCTGACTTGTGCAGCATCGGTAAGATGAACGTCTCCTCCGGCAATCGAGGCATTTCTGTCAACCTTTCCGCTCAGTGTCACCTTCCCACCGGCTATCCTTGCATCTTGTGTGACGTGGCCGGACAACGTCACTTCGCCGCCTGCGACGATCAAATCCCCGTCGACGATGCCGTCAATCAACACTTCGCCGCCTGCTGCATAGACATCGCCATGAACGACACCTGAGACCTCTACGTGGGGGCCGAAACTAAAATAGTCGCCGTGCACCTCCTGCCCATCCCGCAGCACGGCTCGCTTCTCCCATTCAGGATGTTCGAACGGCTCATCAGCCCACGCGAACCATGCACCGGCAAAAACCACAATCGTCAACAAGACGAACGTCTTGGTGTTCATAGATCGCTCCACTCTTTTCCGAAGGCGGCGGCTCCTCCTCTCTTTTGACGAACGTGCTACGCGAATTGCCTGCGGAACCGCCACAGACCCAAGCTAAACAGCCCCGCCCCCAGCCCCAGCATCGCCAACGCGGAGCTCCACAGCAAATCCAGTCCGACACCCTTGAGTAAAATGCCGTAGGTCACATCGATATAGTAGCGCAGTGGAGAGAGCGCCATGAGAGCCTGAACCCAGGGAGGCATCGCTTCGAACGGTGTCGTAATGCCCGACAATAACAACATCGGCGAGACGACCAGCAATGCGACCATGCCTACCTGCGCTTGGTTCTTCGTGACTGTTGCGGCAAAGAGGCCGAGCCCGGCGGTGGTAAAACTGTAGAGTGCTGTGAGCGTAAAATACAGCAAGGCACTCCCTTTCAGCGGCACACCGAACACCGGGATCAACACGCTTCCCATCGACAACGCGGTTGCGAGGAGAATCACCATGGTCATCGCAACCACTTTTGACAACATGATCTGTAGAGGTGTGACGGGGGACACAAGCAGCTGCTCGATGGTGCCCCGTTCTTTCTCCCGCACAAGAGCGGCCGCCGGCAGCAAGACGGCAAAGAGAGTGATCATGCGCAAGATATGCGAGATGGATTGAAACCACGTCTCATTTTGATCCTGATTGAACCAGACCCGGTGGGCACTGGTGATCACAGGAAGATGAGTCTCTCCTTGAGAGCCTCCTTCGAGGCGGGAGGCTGCAATCTCGGAAGCAAAACCCCCCACGATTCGGGCTGCATAGCCGGCCGCGGACAGCCCCTGGGGGGCATTGGTCGTATCGACTTGTAGTTGGACGGAAACAGGTTCCCGAGCCACGACTGCCTCGTGAAATCGCGGTGGAATGTCGAGAAGGAGCATGGCTGTTCCTTGATCCAATCTCCTCAGCCCGTCTGCGGGATCCTGAACTTCTCCGTCGAACCGGAAATACGGTTCGTGAAACCGGTGGATAAGCTCCCGGGAGGAGGAGCTGTGATCGCCGTCATGGACCAACAAGCTGGCGTTTTTTAACTGCATCGTGATTCCCGCACCGCTAATATAGACGCCGAGCGAGAACGAATAGATGAGAAACAGGAGCAACGGAATGTCGCGCCCCAGCTGCAACAATTCCTTCCGCGTCATGACGAAAAGGCGTCGGCCCCACAAGCGTGCTTGGCCAGCATCCCTGTTCTCTTGTTTGCTCACCTTCGCTCCCTGCCTCCAATCTCTATCCCGGCTTTCCCTTTCTTACCCTGTCGCAGTCATGCCTTCGGTCGTTTCGTGAACAGGAGATAGGCGGTCAACCGCAGCGCCACGGCGATGCCGGCGAGGGCGATCATATCCGTCCATATCGATTCCCATCCCAGGCCTTTCAGAAAGCTCCCTCGCAAGATGTTCGTGTAATACATCCCGGGGAAGAAATGGGCCTGCGCCTGGGCCCCCGGGCTCAATGACGACACAGGCACCAGCAGACCGGAAAACAGGATGGTGGGAATCATCGCGATAATGATCGTGATGACCAGTGCCGCCATTTGCGTCCGGACGAACAACGATACCACCAGGCCGATGCCCGTGCTGCAGAGCACGAACAGTGCAGAGGCGGCAAAGAACAATGTGAAGCTTCCCTTGAAGGGGACACGAAACAGCACTACCGCGATCAGCCAGAGAACGATCACGTTGATCGCCGAGATGATGAAATACGGAACCAGCTTACCGACAAGAAATTCGGCTCGGCTCACCGTCGAAGTATAGATGTTGTAGATTGCTCCGGTTTCCTTTTCACGGACCACACCCAGTGCTGTCAGCAAGGGAGACGACACCATCAACGTAAACATGATCAGCGCCGGCACCATCGACCAGCTACTCTTGACTTCTTCGTTGTAGAGATACCGCGTTTCAAGGGATACCGGCTGCACAAGTCGGCGTGCCATTTCCGGAGAAAGACCTCCCGTCCGGCTCATGTAGTCAGTCACCAGTTCCTGGCTGAAAGCGGTATTTACGGCGATCACATACCCTTTTGTGATATCCGCGTTAAGCGGGAACGTACCGTCTAATAACGTTTGAACACTGACGGGCCGCCCCGCCAAAAGCTCTTCTTCAAAGCGATCCGGCACGATAATCGCGACACGGATCGACGTATCACCCAGCATCCGATCGAGATTGCGTTCATTCCCGACCGACCCTCGATAGTCGAAGTAGCGGGATTCGATGAAGCGATAGAGGTAATCACGGCTCAACGAGGACTGGTCGCGGTCCAACACCCCAAATGGCACATGCTCAACATCCAATACCAGCCCATACCCGAACACGACCATCCAGACGGTGGGCAGCAAGAACGCCATGAGCAGGAAAAGCCTGTCGCGAACCGTTTCTCTCCATTCTTTCCAGGCCACCGCTACCACGCGCCGAAGGTTCATGCGGCCGCCTTCTGTCCCGCGAGAAGGTCCAGTCGTTCCAGTGCCATAACACGGTAGACAAATACATCTTCCAGGCTGAGAGGCCGTTCTTCCACCGACAACAGGTGTATGCCGCTTTCTTCGAGTGCATGGCAGGCACACTCTTTGTCCCGCACAGGATCTCGGCAGAAGAGATGCAAACGGGTTCCGAAGAGAGCGGCTCCGTGAAATCCTGCCTCTTTCAAATGCAGCAACGCCTTCCCCGGTTGATCGGTAACGACTTCAAAGAGCCGGCCGGCTTCCTGCTCAACCCCGCGCTTCATGTCTTGAGGAGATCCCTCCTCTACGACCCGACCGGCATGCATCAGGGCCAGGTGATCACAGTGCTCTGCTTCGCTCATGTAATGAGTGGTAATTAGAATCGCCACACCTTCCTCTCGTGCGAGTCTCGACAGAATCTCCCAAAAGAGGCGACGTCCGATCGGATCGACGCCGGATGTCGGCTCGTCCAGAAACAGCACTCGTGGTTGGTGGATCAGCGCGCAGCCGAGCGCGAGTCGTTGGCGGACTCCCATCGGCAATGAGCTGGTCAGGCTCGACTCGTACCCGGAAAGCCCCGCCATGACGGCGATCCATTCGAGTCGCTCATTTGTTGTACGAGTGTCGAGGCCGTAGAGGCCGGCGAAGAGGCGGATATTTTCCTCTACAGTCAAATCCAAATACAGCGAGAAGGCCTGGGACATGTACCCGATTCGCTCCTTGATCGCACCGGGAGCCGTCTGCATGTCCGCTCCTGCAACCAGACCGGTACCTCCGGTCGGTTGGAGAATCCCGTTGAGCATCTTAATGACCGTGGTCTTTCCCGCCCCATTTGCACCTAACAACCCAAAAATTTCCCCCTGTCTGACCTGAAAGCTGACCCGATCAACGGCGCGGAAGGATCCGAAATCCCGCACGAGTCCATCCGCTTCGATCGCCAAAGCGTCACGACCATACGCCACTGTTGAAGGAGGAAAGGAACGGGACCTCTCCTCCGCTCCTCCTCCTTTTCGAAGAAGCAAAGCCACGAACACATCCTCGAGCTCCGGATTGTCCACCCTTACCGAAGACGGCACAATGTCCCCTAACGCGGTCTTGAGTTGTGAGGCCGCCTCTTCATGATCAGTTGTGTCGCTAAAAACGTGCAGAAGCGGCCCCAGTGCCTCCACCTGTTGATACCTTTTCTTCAGCCTGGTAATCGCTTCTAACTGCGGCATGGCTTCAAACGTGACCATGGAACCGGGGACCAGGGCGCGGACTTCCGTCGGTGTCCCAGACGCCAACACTTTACCTGCTGAGAGAAATGACAGGCGTTGAAACCGTTCGGCCTCGTCCATATAGGACGTCGACACCAAAGCCGTCATGCCTTTCTCTTGCATCAGCTCCGCTAGAATCGCCCAGAACTCTCGGCGCGAGACAGGATCAACCCCTGTCGTCGGTTCATCCAGGATCGCCAGGTCCGGCTCATGAATGAGCGTGCAGATCAGTCCGAGTTTTTGCTTCATACCGCCTGAGAGATTTTTCATCGGCCGGTCGCGAAATCGTTCAAGTCTCGTCATCGCCAACAGTCGCGCTTTGCGCTCAGACAGTTCTTGATCGCGCACCAGACGAAGTTGCGCAAAGAAGTCGATGTTTTCTTCCACCGTCAATTGCGGATAGAGGCTCAAACCCAAACCCTGCGGCAGAAAGCCCAGTCGCGGCTTGACCCTCTCGGCATGACGCTCCGAATCCATCGCGGTGCCGAAAACATCGACCGTGCCGGCGTCATAGGTCAACACACCGGCGATCGCCTTCATCAAACTGCTCTTTCCTGCACCGTCCGGCCCGATCAGTCCGTACACCTCTCCGTGCCGGATGAGAAGATCAACGGAATCCACGGCAACGTGTTTCTTGTAGCGCTTCACGAAATTTGAGACCCTGACGACGTCATTCATCCCTTACGCCTCACCCTGCAGGTTTCACGTTTCAAGATCTCGGCTTCGCCCACGCCACATCTTCCTTCCATCTGATGATTGCGTCGGCTGGGAGACCGGGTGTCAGCCGATGATCTGGATTCTCGGCAAGATAGAGCTTTACAGGATAAATCAGCTTGACTCGCTCGTCCGGAGTTTGGACTTCCTTCGGGGTAAACTCGGCTTTTGAAGCGATATAGCGAACAGTGGCTTCGAACGGTTGGTCAGGAAATGCGTCCGTATAGATATGGGCCGGCAGGTCCAAGCGCACCTTCCCTATTTGGACCTCCGGAACGTAGACCTTGAGATACAGCCGGTCAAGATCCACCAATTCAAGCAGTGGGACTCCAGCCGAAACAACTTCTCCCGCCTCGACCATGCGGGTTGTGATCGTCCCGCCGGTCGGCGCTCTGATCGTCAGGTCCGTCAGGACACTCTGGGCTTCTTCAAGACCTGCGTAGGCCTGGTCTCGCTGGCGCTCCAATGCCGCCACTTCAGCCTCCTTCGCGCGAATACGTTTCCAACCCAACTCGGCCTGAGCCGCTGCCTTGTGCGCCTGAGCCAGCGTCGCACGGGCAATCGCAATCTCCCTCTTTGCGACATCCCATCGCATCTCTGCCTGCTCCCGCTGTTGCCGCGAGGCTTGATCCTTTTCCGCCAACTCGCGGAAGCGCTGGGCATCGCTTTTGGCTTCTTTCTCCACGGCGACGGCTTTCGCAACCTTCGCCTTCGATTCGGCTACTTCGGCGTCTGCGGCTTCGATCGCCAGCGGTACTTCGAGATTCAGCACGGCCAAGTCGAGATGAGCGGCTTGAACGCGCGCTTCGATGGCTTCAAATGCCCCCCTTGCCTGTTCGACCTTCGCCCTCGTCTGATCATCTTGAAGCCGCGCCAGCACGGCTCCGGCTTGCACAGTATCCCCTTCGCGAGCCAGCAGCTCACGAATCCTCCCGGGAAATTTGCTTGCAACCGTCACATGATCGCCTTCAATGCGGCCGTTGACCTGGATCAACCCTTCGGGTAAACGGTTGTTCCAACCCCAACGATCGAGCGCAAGGTAACCGGCTATGCCGAGCACGATTACAGCCGATGCGATCACAACCTGTTGTCTTGTAAGGGCCATCAGACAGTATTCTTAGAAGAGCTGGTCGATCTCGCCCTTGGCCCGGGCCAGGTTGATGCGTGATGCATTGAAACGAAAAAGGGCCTCGATCACATTGTCCCGGGCTCGGGCCATGGAAGTCTGGGCATTCGTCACTTCGATATTGGTGCCCAGTCCCGCCGCAAAGCGGTCGCGTGCGAACGTCAATTCTTTGGCCGCGAGGTCGACTCCTTTCTGGGCCACGGCAACCTGTTGTTTCGACGATTCAAGCGTCAGGAGTGCGTTGCGAACTTCCAGGGTGACTTGATCGGAAATGTCCTTCATGCGGATTGATTCCTGTCGCACGCGGCTGCGGTTCTCGGCAATCCGTCCTTCACGCTGGCCCCCGTCGAAAATCGGGACGGACAACGTCAATCCGATCATGCGTGTGGCCGCGGCATCCTCGGGCTTTACCCCAATCCAGCCGTAATCGCCATTGAGCGACAAGGAAGGAATCCGCTCGTTGGTAACGGAACTCAAACTGAGTGACGCCAACTTCTGACGCGTCTCCTGGGCTTTGAGTTCTACGCGCTGCCGACGGGCTATGGTGAGGGCCTGTTCCGCCTCCATCGTCTCAACCGGCACGAATTTCAATTCGTCGGTCAGCGTCACTTTCACATCGAAGGTGATGCCCAACGAACGGATGAGATTCAGTCGAGCAATCTCCTGATCGTTTTTCGCCACCAGCCAGCGCTGGCGATGATTTTCCAATTGTACTTCTTCGCGCGTAATATCCAATCCAGTCGCCACGCCTGCCGCCTTACGATCTCTTGCTAATTTCAGCAATTGCTCCCCGAGTTCGATATCGGCCTGCCTCGCCTTTACGGCCTCGTCGGCCCGTAAGGCTTCGATGTAGAGGAGACCGGCGGTCGCCATGACGTCGCGCTTCGTGACTTCCGCCTCGAGGGTGGCGACATTCACGCCCGCTTTTGAAGCCCGCCATCGCTGAATAAGACTGAGGCTGAAAATGTTCTGGACCAAGTTGGCCCGCGCATCGTAGACGTCGAACGGCTCTGTGACGCTTCCGTTCAGGCCTAGTCCTGAGAGCCGGTCCGCCGGAATTCCGAAGGCGGCCAGGTTCACCGTTTGGTTCCGGCCATTCACTGATCCTGACAGATTCGGCAACATCGCCCCCAGACTGGTGTCGGCCTGGGCCTGAGCCGCGGCAATCCGCTCCTTCAACAGTCGAACGTTGACGTTGTTATCAATGGCGGCTTGAATGGCGTCGCGCAAACTGAGCTTCAGTTCCGGGGGAGCGGACGATTGCGTTTCCACCGCAACCGTTTCCTGGCAGCTCCCATTCCGAGCCGGAATGGACAGCAGTAGGACGGTGACCAAGCCAATTGAAACGCGAGAAAGTTTTCTACTGGCAAGTCGCAATTTCAGATCTCCTCGCAGGATGTTAATCAGCGTTCTGCAAGGAGAAAGCCGCTTAACTACCTTCGGCATTAGATCTGCCAGCGCGAATTTCAGAAGGAATATTCGTTGGTTGGGTTGCGTGATCGACGCAACTGCTCATGCAATAGGGGATTCTTGCTACAGAAGGCAATCGACCTCTGTCGCAGAAGGCGACAGACAAAGAAAGGTCAAGCTCTTCTCCTCCGGATCATGTCTGCCGGCCATCCTGATCGGGATCCTCGAAAACTGTCCGACATTCGAGGCAACGAACTTGGCCCGTGGGTTTCCCGTCGACAGTCAGCACTTCATCGATCAAACGTCGATGGAGACAAGGAGAAACCGGCGGGAGATCGAGGGGGGTCGGGTGTTCCGTTACACGACTGGCCATTGAACACCTCCCTACGTGGTAGGAGAGCCGTGATCCTAGTCCTTCACGGGGAAAATACCAATCCACAAAATATGGCGTAAGTTATCTTTTGCAAGGTCAATGGATATGGTCTAGCCAAGGCTGCGAGCATGTCTATCCGTTTTCCCCTGAGACCGATAAGTTGGCCCCGGAACGCCTCGCGCCGGCAACTTGATAGTAGAGCAATGGGATCACGATGAGCGTCAACAGCGTCGAAGCTCCGACTCCGAATAACAGGGAGACCGCCAGTCCCTGGAATATCGGGTCCAATATAATCACGAAGGCGCCGACCATCAAGGCAGCAGCAGTTAGGACGATGGGTCTCGTTCGAATGGCGCCGGCTTTGATGACCGCTTCAGCCAGGGGAATTCCCGCTCGTTCTTGCAGTTGGATGAAGTCGACGAGGAGGATCGAGTTCCTCACGATAATACCGGCGAGCGCAATAAATCCTATCATCGAGGTCGCCGTGAAGTAGGAACCAGTCAGCCAATGCCCGGGCAGAATGCCTATGAGGG
The DNA here is from genome assembly GCF_975968855.1 of Petrachloros mirabilis. Taxonomy (NCBI): domain Bacteria; kingdom Bacillati; phylum Cyanobacteriota; class Cyanophyceae; order Synechococcales; family Petrachlorosaceae; genus Petrachloros; species Petrachloros mirabilis. The sequence goes on along the minus strand of NZ_CDLUDY010000073.1, from coordinate 3,184 downwards.
TCAACGGAATGGGCGCCATGATGATGACCGGCGTCATAAACGATTGAAATTGCCCCACGATCAACAGGTAGATCAAGAGCATCGCCACCGCGAAGGCGATGCCCATATCCCGGAAGGTCTCATAGGTGATCTGCCATTCTCCATCCCACTTCATCGCAATCTTGTCTTCCGACCAGGGCTGCGAGGCATAATACTGCTCGACCTGATAGCCATCCGGCGTGCGATATTGTTCCAATTTCTTGCCGACGCCAAGAACCCCATAGACCGGGCTTTCTGCGTTTTCTGCCCCAGGCCCTCCGACATCGGCCACGACATAGACCACCGGCTTTTGATTCTTGTGGTAGATCGCACGGTCTTGCACGGTTTGCTCGACGGTAAGCAACTCGGAAAGCGGCACCATGCTTCCTTTACTCGTCCGCAGTCCAATCTCGCCGATATGTTCAAGCCCCGTCCGTTCAACCAGCGGAAGGCGCAACATGATTTGCACCGGACTTTTTTCTTGTGGAATGTGGACGAGGCCGACCTTCGCTCCTTCCAGCGCCATGTGCAGCGTACGGACGATCTCGTCCGACGGAATGCCGGCCAGGGCTGCCTTGGCTCGGTCAACGGAGAACACGTATTTCACATGGTCCGCCTCAATATAATCGTCGACATCAACGACACCGGCGGTGGACTCTAACAGGCCGCGCACGTCGCGAGCGACCGCAATCTGCCTCGTGTACTCGGGCCCATAGATCTCTCCGACCAACACCGATTGCACCGGCGGCCCGGGCGGCACTTCAACCACCTTCACATTTGCCCGGTACTGCGCGGCAATCTCCTGAACTTGCGGACGAATCCGCCGGGCAATCTCGTGGCTCTGCGCTTGCCGTTCATGCTTGGCTACGAGATTTACCTGGATATCCGCTTCGTGAGGCTGCTCACGGAGATAATAGTGGCGAACCAATCCGTTGAAATTGAACGGCGACGCTGTGCCCACATAGGCTTGATAATCCCGCACCTCAGGGATCGTCCTCACATATTCGGATAAGGCTTTCGCCACACGCGCCGTTTCCTCAAGCGTGGTCCCCTCCGGCATGTCGATGACCAATTGCAACTCGCTCTTGTTGTCGAACGGCAACATCTTCACTACGACATGGCGGGTATACACCAGCAGACAGGACCCGATCAGCAAGAGCATTACCACGGACAAAAATCCGTAGGCCATCACTGGATGCCTCAAGATCGGGGACAGAATCATTCGGTAGATTCGACCAGTGAACCCTTGTTCCTCCCCCTCGTGATCGACACCCTTCACGGTCACTCCCGGCCGATAGCAGGTCTGGCAGAACCAGGGAATGACGACGAACGCCACAAGCAACGAAAAGAACATGGCGATGGAGGCGTTCACGGGTATCGGACGCATATACGGTCCCATCAATCCGGACACGAAGGCCATCGGGAGCAACGCCGCTATGACCGTGAAGGTTGCCAGGATCGTCGGGTTCCCGACCTCATCGACTGCGTAGATCGAGGCTTCTTGATGCGGCTTAAGACGCAACGTCAGATGGCGATAGGTGTTTTCGACGACCACGATGGCGTCGTCGACCAGGATTCCGATGGAAAAGATGAGAGCGAAGAGCGTCACTCGATTGATGGTGTAGCCGATAAGCATGGAGGTAAACAATGTCAGGGCGAGCGTGAGCGGTATCGCGATCGAAACGACGAAGGCCGGTCGCAGCCCCAAGGCGATGCCCAAGAAGATGACTACGGCGACCACGGCGATCAAGAGATGCCAGAGGAGTTCGTCGGATTTCTCACGCGCCGTTTCTCCGTAGTCCCTCGTGACTGTCACACGAACGTCGGCGGGGATGGTAACGCCTTTCATACCCTCGACCTTGCGGATGACGTCTTCTGCCACCGTTACCGCGTTCTGACCGCCTTGCTTGGCGATGGCCACCGTTACCGCAGGCTCCTCAAAAACCTTATCCTCTCCACCCGCCCCTTCACCAAGCCTTCCGGCTCCGAGACCAAACCAGGCGTACCGATTTGCTTCGCTCGGTCCATCCACGACCTCCGCAACCTGACGCAGGTATACCGGCCGCCGTTCGCTTACCCCGACGACCAAGGATTCCAAGTCCTCGCGCGAACGGATGAACCGGCCAGTCTCAACCAGAAAACTCTGATTACGGCTGTCGAACCGGCCGGCCGACAATGCGAAATTCTCTCCGCGGATGACCGCCGCGACCTGTAAGGGCGCCAAGGCATAGGCCTTCAATCTCGTCGGATCGATTTGTACACGCAATTCGCGAGTGCGGCCGCCGACGATGAAACCGGCCGAAGTCCCCTCGACTTTTTTAGCCTCCTCAAGAACCTGTTCGGCCAACTGGTACAATTCAAATTCGCCGTATCGCCCGCTCGACAAGGTGAGCGTCACGATCGGCACATCGTTGACATCTTTAGGTTTCACCAGAAATGGTTCGGCCCCCGGCGGTAAGAGATCTTGATTCGACATCAATTTGTCGTACAGATCGACCAGACTCTGTTCCATCGGCTCACCAACGTAGAAGCGCACAATGATCAAGGCTCCTCCGGGGCGGGAGATCGAGTAGACGTATTCCACTCCCTTAATCTCGGAAAGTTTTCGCTCGAAGGGTTTGGTCAGCTGCTCTTCGACAACTTTGGCGGACGCGCCGGGAAAGGGCAGCCAGACGTCAGCCATTGGAACGACGATCTGCGGTTCTTCCTCACGGGGGGTGGCAACGATCGCCAACACACCGAGCAGCAACGAAGCCAGCATGATGAGTGGCGTCAGCTTGCTCCCGATGAACAGGGCGGCAATCCGGCCACTGAGCCCTGGGCGATACTGTTCCATAGATGTCTAAGGCAAGGAATTTGAGGGAGAAGCGGCTGCGTCCACGATTTGCACCGAGGCGCCGTCAATCCCCTTGGCGGCTTCGAGCAGCACGCGCTCGCCTACGTTCACCCCGGACAGTATTTCAATCTGTTTGTCGAACCGGCGTCCAACCTTGATCAAACGAAGACGGCTGATCTGATCGGTTCCGACGACAAAGACGTTGGTCAATTCACCACGCTCGAGGACCGCGGACTCCGGCACAAGGATCGTCCTGCTGGAACCCTTTTCCAACTGAAACCGGCCGAACATGCCGCTCTTCAGTCCCGGCGTGCTCGGCACATCCACCCT